>DASZUP010000474.1:0-3126 GCA_035547635.1 Pirellulales bacterium | reverse complement strand
GACCGCGAAGGAGACCATCGCATCTTACCATCTGACCGCCGCCAGGGCCCCTTCGTTCTCTTCGTTTCCCTCTGTTCCCTCTTGTGGGTCATCGTTATGCCTGAGATCGCCCTTACGCCGCGCGCCGCCGTTTTCTTGTTTTCGGCGGCGGCGCGAACTGGTACAGCAAGGCGTTGCCTTGCTTGCCGACCTGCAAGGCGGCGCCAGTCTGACGAAGACAGTAGGCGATGCGCTGGGCGAAGAACCGCTGCACGTCGAGATACTGCGCCAGGTGGCCCGTATGAAACGGCGAAGGCAAGGGCTCGGCGCCCGCGGTGGAACTCGCCGTGCTCAGCAATGCTTGCAAGTCGGCCGCCGTTTGCAGGCGGTGAACGCCATGCACGGCCGAGAGCTTCTGGTCCTCGACGACGAAATCGTTTTGCCGATAGCGCCGCCGCCGGCCGTGGCCCGGATAACGCCACTCTTCGATGTCGACCAGCACCAGCTCGAGCGTCAGCCGTGGATGAGGAAAGGCCTTGGTGAAATAGACCAGCTCGTCGAACACGCTCAACAGCGTCCCCCGCTTGGGACTCATCCGCCGATCGACGACCGGCCCTTGTTTGCGTTTGCGCTTCACGAGCAGCTTGCTGCAGACGACCGGCTTGACGACGCGCACCGGGTGCTCGGCGACGAGCGCTCGCACCTTGTCGCGGATGGCGGCCAGCGAGCCGTGCTGGATTTCGACCAACTCCTCGCCGACGACCGCGTCAATCCGGTAGCTGCCGCGACGGACTTCGACTTGCGCCTCATCGCCGGCATATCGTCGTTTCAACTCTCGGTGCAGCGAAGTTTCCATACAAGCGGCGAAGTAAATCCTGCAGCGACTCAGCTCGATCCTGACCACGAATGTTCAAAAGAGTCAGAAAACTTGAAGCGTGCTTCTAAAAAGGGGATGCGGAGATAAGGAGGAGATAGGGAGATGGATTCAATTGTGAAAACTCTCTCTTTCATCTCCTTATCTCCTCCGCATCCCCTTATCCCCTTTCAAAATGCAAAATTGGAGATAGTTCTCTGCCATTCTGAGTTTTGCATTGCCCGCCGCCGACAAATCACTCGCCCAGCTCGCTCTCGGTTGCGTCCAAAGCACGCGTTGGTTTTTCCAAGTTCCAAACAGACTTGCCTTAAAAGTCGCTTTGCAAGCCGCGCGCGGCGACGGGCGATCAGTAGGGCCCGGCCATGTCGACCAGGAAGTTGCCGTTGTTGGCCAGCGGCAGGTACGGCAGCCAGCATCCGCCGTTGACCGTCCGCGTGCGAGCGTTTTTGCCAGGATACCAGGCCAGCCCGAAGCCCAGGTTGTAGGCGTCTTGCGTGGCGGCCACCGGACCGGGCGAAGCGCTCGGCCACATGTACATCGCCTGGGCGTACATCGCCAGCCGCGGCGAGAGGGGGACGGATGCCGAGCCGCCGAGGATCACGTCGCCCAGCGTGCCGATGCCGCCCAGTTTTTTCGACGTCGGCAGCCCGACATAGAACCAACTGTCGGCGCCTTCGTTGAACTTGTGATGCCAGAACACGTCGAGCTGACTTAACGGACTGAGCTGCATCGAGTTTTCGGGCGTATGCCGGTAATAGCCGCGGTCGCGAACCGTGGCCCACACGCCCAGCGAGTTGAAGGCCCCAAATGCCCACTCGATCTGTCCGCGCCACTGACCGAGCGTGGGCGAAATGGCCATATAACCAGAGTTGTGATTGACCATCCAGTCATAGGCCATGCCGAAGCTGAGCCGCTGGCCGGCGTTGCCGCGGCGGAAGAAGCCGGTGGTAATGAAGATCTGCTGTTGGGCGCCGCTGGGATGCGCCGTCGATGACGACCGTCCGCTGAAGTCGTACACGCCGTAGCTGGCGCCCAACTGCCAGCCAATGCCCAGTTCTTCCAGGCCGGGCAGCGGCGCCGCGGCGTTCGCTCCGGTGACGGATCCGAAATTCCCCTGAAACGCGCCGTCGGCGATGTTGCGAAACGTGTCGGCGCCTGAAAACATCAGGAAGCCGAAGCGGGGACAGTCCTGGCAATCGGGGAGCAAGCTGTTGCACGCATCGCACGAGCCATGGCAGCCGGACGTGCAACGGGCGGCCTGTTCCATCACCGCCTCGGGCCCGGGAAGCGTATCGAGGGCCTCGGAGCTGATCGGAGCGCTGGGTCCCGACTTGGGGATGGTGGGCGAGCCTTCGTCGTATGCCGCCGCCGGCGCATTTCCATTCTGCAGTGCGGAGCCGATCGGTCCCGGCGCCGTCGAACGCGGCGTTTCGTTGCCGACGTTTGGCGGAGGCGGAATTTGAGCGCGAGCCGAGCTTGTCGAAAAAAACGCAATACACGCCAGAGTGCAGGCGAAACTAGCGGCGGCTTGTTTCATGAGCCTGGTTCCTTCCCGGAAAGGAGCTCGATTTTTTTGAAGGCAAGATCTGCCTTGAAGCGCAATCGCCACGGCCGGCGCAAGTCGCCGGTCGGCATACAGCTTTCGCAAACAAAGACGAGGTAGAAGAAAAGGCGGCGTATGGTGCCAGAACCTCGGCCGCGAGGCAATGCCAGTTCGGGGGGCCAGATCTGAACAGGGGGCCCAGGTCTCAAGGTTTCGCACGCGCGCCTCGTGGGCGGCGGAAGAGACGAGCGGATGAGAAGACTCGTCGTGCGAGGCAAAAAAAAGAAACGCCGCTCCGACCGGCACTTGGGTCGAAGCGGCGTCTCGTTATACGTGCCTGAGAATGCTCTCGGGCTTAGTGGCCGTCGTTGTCTCCGTCGGGATCGCCGCCGCTGGCTTTCAAGGCCGCAGACGAAAGCGTGAGCGTATCTTTCGGCTGCGAGCTGGCCTCGGTCGCCGCGGCGCTCGTCGAGTTCTGCTGACTCGCTTGGGCGACGACTTGGGATACGTACGAACTGCCGCTGATGGATTGCACCATAATCGGGCCTCCCAGGGATTCGTCAGCGCGAAAGCCTGGCCACGACCGCCACGCGATATTCCTTCCCTGCTGGTCTATATCGGCGGGCAGCCCCTCTGCCCGTGAGGTTTTCCCAGCTTGAACATTCCGCGCTATCGCACCAGCCGCGCGAACTCACCCGCTTAAGCAGCCCTGCGGCCGCGAAAAAGGGGA
>DASZUP010000473.1:0-5454 GCA_035547635.1 Pirellulales bacterium | reverse complement strand
CCGTATGGAACGAGCCAATGGCGCCTCCGCACGACCAAGCGTCTGGGATTGGAGTGGACGTTGCGTCCGCGCGGGCGGCCACGGAAGAAGGAGACGAGCGGTTAAGCGTCTGCCAAAAGAGGAGGAAGAAAGAGCTGCGTCCCCTTTTCTCCGCCCGTTAAATTGACTCCCATTCCTGCTGTTGTTATAAATGGTAAATCTTAAGAAGTAGGACTTAAGTAAGTCTGAAGTTTAGCGAGGGCAAAAGTGGGCGGGGGCGAATATCGGGCAGATATTGACGGCTTGCGGGCGGTTTCTGTGATCGCCGTCATCCTCTTTCACATGCATCAGGCATGTCCGGGCGGCTACGTTGGGGTAGACGTCTTCTTCGTTATTTCCGGATACCTCATTACGGGATTGATCCTGAAAGAAGAGCGCTTTTCGCTTGGCCGGTTCTGGGAGCGACGCATCAAGCGCATCATGCCGGCGGCGACCGTCACCGTCGCAATCACGCTTGCCATCGCATGCGATGCCAGGAATTGCGCTACGGAAACGGCGGACGCAGCCATCGCACAGCAATTGATGCTGTCGAACGTCTACTTCTGGATGCACGCCAATTATTGGGACAACTCGGCTGCAAACCCGCTGCTGCACACCTGGTCGCTGGCCGTCTAGGAGCAGTTCTATATCCTGCTTCCCTTGGTGCTGATCCCGCTGCGAAGGTTCCGCTGGGTCGTGCTGCCCGGAATCCTGCTCACGTCGTTCGGCCTGTGCGAATGGATGTCGTACGAGTATCCCTCCGCGAATTTCTACTTGCTGCCGACGCGCGCGTGGGAACTCCTGATCGGCTCCGTGCTGTCAATGATCCCGTGCCGGAGGGCGAGGCCGGCCTTAGGGTATCTCGGACTGGCGATGATCCTCGGGGCGATCATCTTCTTTGGTCGTTTCACTCGCTTTCCGAGCGTCTGGGCGTTGCTGCCTTGTCTCGGGGCGGCGTTTGTCATTTATGGTCGTCCTCGGCTGCTGGCCCTGCGGCCTTTGCCTCAAATCGGACTGATTTCGTACTCGCTCTACCTTTGGCATTGGCCGCTGATAGTGCTGTTGCGCGGCCTGCCGGAGTTGCTGATGCTGCCGCTGACCTTCGGATTAGCGTACCTCTCCTGGCGCTGGATCGAAACGCCGCTGAGGCGCGCCGCGTGGCCCGCCAGGCGAGTCTTTGCCTCTGCCGCAGTGAGCGTGATCGCGGTCGTCGCTTCGGCCGCCCAGGTGGCGGCGCTGCCGTCGCAAGTTTATCAGGCGTCCGTCAATCTCTCGATATTTGTCGGCATGTCTCCGGCCCCCTCGCCCGTCTTTCATTTGCCTGAAGGCGCTGTGTGGCTCGATTTGGGGACTCGATACGGCAAACCGGCGACACAGTCGATCGATTTTGTCGTCTGGGGAGACAGTCACGCCGACGCTGTTGCTTCTGTCTGCTCGCGACTGGCTACGGAGCAGGGGCTGACCGGCGTGCTTGCCACGCAAGCCGGGAGCGCTCCGCTGATTGATTGCTGGTGCGCCGATCCGAGCATTGACGGGCCCAATGCCCAGCGCCGCTGGGCAAACACTGTAGCGAAGCTGATCGTCGAGTATCAGGTCAAGCACGTCATCCTAGTCGTTCGCTGGGATAACAAGCTCGACGGCGCCTTGTGCGACGAGCAGACGTTTGTGAATTCGCCCGCTGATTCCGGCCGGGTCGTACGAGAGAAACTGAAGCAAATGACGGAAGCGCTTGGCATCGCCATTTGGCTTGTACCGCAGGCGCCGCGACTCGATCCGCGCTTGGACGGCGGATTTCACCCAGGAACCGAAATCAACGGCATCACTCGCGCCGAGTACCGCGGTCAGCAGGCAACCATCTTGAGTCTGCCCGAGATCGCCGGCGTAAACGCAATCGCTCCCGGCGACTGGTGGCCCGACGAACGGTCGATCACGGAGCACGACGGCCAGTGCCTCTATCTGGACGACGATCACGTGAACGAGGCAGGTGCGGAGCTATTGATGCGCCCGCTGCTGGCCCCGATCATTCGCCGCATCGCAGAAGACAAATTGCAGTCTGAGCCGTCCGAGTAGCGGCGCCAGCGCCACTCAGTTATCGTCATGCTCAAATCATCAAACGACGACCGGCCATTTCAATTCCTGCACGGCAAGCGTCCTCGCAGCTTGATAGGTTTCCATCGCGACCCATAGGGGGCGAAAGCGCATCGAGCGCTTATTTCGCCGCGAACTCGCCGGCGCTGGCGCTCGGCAGGTAACTGACGCCCGACAAGTACTTGTCGACCGCCCGGGCCGCCTCGCGGCCTTCGTGAATGGCCCAGACCACCAACGACTGGCCGCGACGCATGTCGCCGGCGGCGAAGACGCCTTCGACGCTCGACATATAATCGGCATCGCACTTCACGTTGCCGCGAGGGTCGAGTTCCAGGCCGAGTTGTTCGATCGCGCCGCGCTTCTCGGGGCCCAGAAAGCCCATCGCCAACAGCGCCAACTGGCAAGGCCATTCCTTGGTCGTGCCTTCGACCTCTCGGAACGTCTGCCGGCCGGTCTCGTCCTTGTACCACTCGATGGTCGCGGTGACCAGGCTCTGCACGTTGCCTTCGTCGTCGCCGCGGAATTCCTTGGTCAAAACGCTCCAGTGCCGGTCGCAGCCCTCCTCGTGCGAGGAACTGGAGCGGAGCATCATCGTCCAGTAGGGCCACGGCGTGTGGTCGGGGCGCTGGGCGCGGCGCGGGAAACTGCCGAGATCGGGCGGCATCGGCAGCAGTTCGAACTGCGTCACGCTGGCGGCGCCTTGCCGGTTGGACGTACCGGTGCAGTCGCTGCCCGTATCGCCGCCGCCAATCACGATCACGTGCTTGCCGCCGGCCGTAATGGAAACGTCCTCGGGTATTTCGTCGCCCTGGTTGCGCTTGTTCTGCTGCGGCAGGAACTCCATGGCGAAATAAACGCCCTTGAGATCGCGGCCCGGAATGGGCAGGTCGCGGGCCTGCGTGGAACCGCCCGCCAGCAACAACGCGTCGTACTCTTCTCGCAGTTGCAGGACCGGCACGTCGACGCCGACGTTGGCGTTGCAGCGGAACTCGACGCCTTCCGCCTCCAACTGCTTGATCCGCCGCCAGACTCGCGATTTTTGCAGTTTGAAGTCGGGAATGCCGTACATCAATAAACCGCCGGGCCGGTCGGACCGTTCAAAGACGGTCACCTGGTGGCCGGCGCGGTTGAGCTGCTGCGCGGCCGCCAGGCCGGCGGGCCCGCTGCCGACGATCGCCACGCGCTTGCCGGTCCGTGCTAGCGGCGGCGCCGGTTCGATCCAGCCTTCATCGAAGCCGCGATCTGCGATCGTCATTTCGATCTCTTTGATCGCCACCGGATCTTCATTGATCCCCAGCACGCAGGCCGCTTCGCACGGCGCCGGGCAGACGCGGCCGGTAAACTCCGGAAAGTTGTTCGTGGCGTGCAGCCGGTCGAGCGCTTCGCGCCACTGGCCGCGATAGACCAGGTCGTTGAAGTCGGGAATGATGTTGCCCAACGGGCAGCCGGTATGGCAGAACGGCACGCCGCAGTCCATGCAGCGAGCGCCTTGCCGGCGAATCTCCTCGATCGGCAGGATCTGAATGAACTCGTTGTAATGCTTCAGCCGTTCGGCGACCGGTTCGTTGTCGTGGTGCTTGCGGCCGTACTGCATGAAACCGCGAACATCACCCATTGGCCACCTCCTGCAATTCACCCACCGATGCACCTCGACTTGCTGCTTCTTCTTTTTTCAACTCGGCCAAGGCCCGCTTGTAATCGCGCGGCATGACCTTTACGAATTTGCTGATCAACTGCGGCCAGTACTCGAGCACGTAACGGCCGCGTGCGCTGTCGGTGTACTCGATGTGCTTGCGCAACAGCTCGAGCACCGCTTGCTGGTCGTCCGGATCGCTGAGATCCTCGAGATCGACCATCTCCTTGTTCACGAGATTCGGGAAGCGTCCGTGCTCGTCAAGCACGTAGGCGATACCGCCGCTCATGCCGGCCGCAAAGTTACGGCCCGTCTGCCCCAAAATCAGGGCCGCGCCGCCGGTCATGTACTCGCAGCCGTGGTCGCCCACGCCTTCCACGACGGCCTTGGCGCCGCTGTTGCGTACGCAGAACCGCTCGCCCGCAATGCCGCGCAGATAGACCTCGCCGCTGGTGGCGCCGTACAGCACCACGTTGCCGGCGATGATGTTCTCCTCGGCCTTGAAGCTGCTTTCACGCGGCGGATAGACGATGACTTTTCCGCCGGAGAGCCCCTTGCCGCAGTAGTCGTTCACGTCTCCTTCCACGCGAACCGTGACGCCCGGCGCGCCGAAGGCCAGGATGCTCTGTCCGGCCGTGCCGCGGAAGTTGAGCTGGATGGTATCTTCCGGCAGCCCTTCGCGGCCAAAGCGGCGCGTGACCTCGCTCGACAGGATCGTGCCGACCGTGCGGTTGACGTTGCGGATCGGCAATTCGACCTTGACCGGTTCGCGGCGTTCCAACGCGGGTTTGCACCTCTCCAGCAGCGTGGTCACGTCCAGCGATTGCTCGATGCCGTGGTCCTGCGGCTCGCAGCAGTAGGTTTTCACGAAGGCCGGCGCTTCCGGTTTGCGCAGCATGGCCGAGAAATCGAGCCCGCGCGCCTTCCAGTGCGAGATCGCCTGCCGCGTGTCGAGCATGTCGACGCGGCCGACCATTTCATTGATCGTACGGAAGCCGAGCGAAGCCATGATCTCCCGCAGCCCTTCGGCGACCATGAAGAAGTAATTGACCACGTATTCCGGTTTGCCGGCGAACTTCTTGCGCAGCTCGCGGTCCTGCGTGGCGATGCCGACGGGGCAGGTGTTGAGATGGCACTTGCGCATCATGATGCAGCCGATCGTCACCAGCGCGCCGGTGGCGATGCCCCACTCTTCGGCTCCCAGCAGCGCGGCAATGGCCACGTCCCGCGGAGTGCGCAACTGGCCGTCGGTCTGCACGACGATCCGTCCCCGCAGGTTGTTCTTGACCAGCACCTGGTGCGTTTCGGCCAGGCCCAGTTCCCAGGGAACGCCGGCGTGCTTGATGGACGTGTGGGGACTGGCGCCCGTGCCGCCGTCGTGACCGCTGATCAGCACCACGTCGCTCTTGCCCTTCGACACGCCGGCCGCCACGGTGCCCACGCCGACTTCGGCCACCAGCTTGACGCTGACCCGCGCGTTGCGGTTGGCGTTCTTCAAGTCGTGGATCAGTTGGGCCAGGTCTTCGATGGAGTAAATGTCGTGGTGCGGCGGCGGAGAGATCAGGCCGACGCCGGGCGTGCTGTGCCGGATGCGGGCGATCTCTTTATCGACCTTATGGCCGGGCAATTGTCCCCCTTCGCCCGGCTTGGCTCCCTGGACCATCTTGATTTGCAGTTCCTCGGCGTTGACCAGGTATTCGCTGGTGACGCCGAAG
>DASZUP010000472.1:0-15101 GCA_035547635.1 Pirellulales bacterium | reverse complement strand
ATGGATCCGTTCCGCGAGCAGGATCCCGAAAAGCGGCGGTGGCGCAGTCCGCAGACCCGCCAACGCTGCGCCGAGTTGATCTCGCAGTCGCAGACCCTGTTCGCCGAGATCATTGCTCATGAGAAGGAAGGCGAGACGCGGATGCAGACGCACCGCGACCAGGCTGCGTCCCGCCTTCAGGGCGTCAACGCCGGCGTCCACGCCCGAAGCGCCTACGTCGATGAGGCGGATGGCGGCAGACGCTTGGATCTTTCCACGGAATGACAGGATCTACCATGACCACGGAAACCTTACTTGCACCCGGCGACATGCCGATCCGCGGCGATTCCGATCTGGAGACCGTTCTGGCCGCCTGGCAGGACGCCACGGCCCGGCTGGAACAGACCCACGAGGCGCTGCGAGGCGAAGTTCGCCGCTTGACCGAGGAACTCGAGATCAAGAACCGCGAACTGGCCCGCAAGAACCGTCTGGCCGATCTGGGGCAGATGGCCTCGCACATCGCCCACGAAGTGCGGAACAACCTGGTGCCGGTCGCCTTGTACCTGAGCCTGCTGCGGCGCCGGATTTCGGGCGATCGCGGCAGCGTGGACGTCCTGGACAAGGTCGATTCCGGTCTGACTTCGCTTGACGCGACGGTCAATGATCTGTTGAATTTCGCGGCCGAGCGCGATCCGCAACTGAGCCGCTTTCGCTTGAAAGGCCTCGTCGAAGACGTCTACGCTTCGCTGGGGCCGCAGTTTTCCGCGCAAGCGATCAAGACGCGGATCGATATCGACGAAACGCTGCTGATTTCCGCCGATCGAGACATGTTGCGCCGCGCCGTTCTGAACGTCACGCTCAACTCGCTGGACGCCATGCTCGACGGAGGGGAATTGACCGCCACCGCTTATTGTTCGGCGCAGGGCGTCGAACTGGAACTGGCCGACAACGGTCCGGGATTGTCGGACGAAGCGTGCCGCCGCGCCTTTGAGCCGTTTTTCAGCACCAAGAGCACGGGCACGGGGCTGGGGCTGGCCATCGTCGATCGCATGGCCGAAGCGCACGGCGGCGATGCGATTGCCGCCAATTGCCCTGAAGGCGGGGCCGCATTCACGATCCGACTACCTCATCGAGCCTGGGAGGCCGCCGCATGAACGTTCAATCTGCTCTGAAGCCGTATTCCGCGCCGAGCGCGGCGTCAACGGGCCGCATTCTGGTCGTCGACGACCACCGACAGGCGCGCGAGTCGATGTCCGATATTCTGCGCCAGGCCGGGCACCGCGTGGAATGCGTCTCGAGCGCCATCGAAGGGCTGCAGGTGCTGGACGGCGAAAGTTTCGACGTGGTGATCACCGACTTGCAGATGCCCGGCATGACGGGACTGGATTTCATCCGCCAACTCGAGCGTCGGCGGCATGGCGCGCAGGTGGTGATGGTCACGGCGTACGCCACCGTGGCTTCGGCGGTGGAAGCGATGCGTCATGGAGCTTTCGACTACATCGAAAAGCCGTTCGACGCCGACCGGCTGGAGGCTCTCGTCGCGCGCGCCGTCGGCCACGGGCGTTTGATCGACGCGGGAGCCACGCTCTCGAGCGCCGCTTCCGGCAATCAGGCGGTGATGATCGGTTCCAGTGCGCCGATGCAGGCATTGCGAGCCAAGGTGGCGCTGGCGGCGCCTACCTCGGAGACCATTTTGATCACCGGCGAAAGCGGCACCGGCAAGGAACTGGTGGCCCGCAGCGTACACGCCGCCAGCCTGCGTGCGGCGACTCCGCTGGTCAGCCTGAACTGCCCCGTGTTGTCGGCCCAGTTGATGGAAAGCGAGCTGTTCGGCCACGAACGGGGCGCCTTCACCGGCGCCGAAACGGCGCGCACCGGGCGTTTTGAACTGGCCGATCAGGGCGCCATCCTGCTGGATGAAATCAGTGAGATCGACCTGGCGCTGCAGGCCAAGCTGCTGCGCGTGTTGCAGGAACGCGCCTTCGAACGCGTCGGCTCCAGCAAGACGCTGCAAGTCGACGTTCGCGTGCTGGCCACGACCAACCGCGACCTGCGTGCGGAAGTTGCGGCGGGCCGGTTTCGAGAAGACCTGTTCTTCCGCCTGGCCGTCATTCCGCTGGAGGTTCCCCCCTTGCGGCAGCGCCGCGACGACGTGCCCGAACTGGCTGAGCATTTCCTGCACCGGGCTGCGGGGCGGCTGCACCGCGAACCTTGCCGACTTGATTCGGACGCCGCGGAGTTGTTGATGAGCTACCACTGGCCGGGCAATGTCCGCGAACTGGAGAACATCATCACCCGCGCCAGCGTGCTCAACGGCGGCTTGCCGATTACGGCCGATGAACTGCGACCCTGGTTGATCGACGGCCACGCAACGAGCAACGCCGCGATGCCGACGGAGGGCCAGGTGCCGCTGGGACTCAGTCTGCGCGATATGGAACGCAAGATGATCGAAGCCACGTTGGACCATTTCGAAGGGCATCGGGCCAAGACCGCCGAAGCGCTGGGCATCGGCATTCGCACGTTGTCGGGCAAACTGAAGGAGTACGGTTACGCGCCGCGGACCAAGCGGTTTGCGAGAGTCTGAACTCGGTTCCTCGATCGCCTGGCGCGGGGCCGCTGCGCGAACCAGACGCAACGGACAGCCGCCTCGTGCACAAGCGCGGGGCTCGAACATCGCAATCGATCGGCAGAAACTGCCGGTTGCGCTGCGCAGAAACGGCCGGTCGGCAGCGGCAATCGCCGCTCGGCTCGGCAGGCGAGCAGAACGGGCGCCGCAGGGCGACTCGAAGCAAGTTGAGAAGTGTCAGTCATTTGAGAACAGACTGGCGTGAAGAAGAAACGGGGCCGCGGCGTGGTTATCGGCTTTGGCACATTGGTTGCTTAAACAAAAACGAGCTTCGCGCTGAACGCAAGGATGCGAGTCATGTTCAACGGTCTGTTTGACGCCACGACGGTGCCGGTGCTGGAGCAGGTGGTCACGTTCGCTCAGGATCGTCACCAGGTCCTCTCCGGCAACATCGCCAACATCGACACGCCCGGTTATCGGACCCGCGATCTGCCGCCGGAGTTGTTTGAAGCCAGCTTGAGGCGCGCACTGGATCGACGCGACCGGACGGAGGGAGCGAACCTGGCCGGCTATCAGCGGCCGAGCGACCCGTTCTCCGACGTTCGCAATGACGTGAAAAACATGGTTCGCCACGACGAGAGCAACGTGGGCTTCGAAACCCAGATTACCGAGGTTGCCAAGAACCAGATGACGCACAACCTGGCAATGACCGTGCTCAACAATCAGCTTCAGTTGCTCGGCGCCGCGATCAGCGAACGAGCCTAGCAATCACCTTAACCGGCAAGGAAGCCCAGCATGCTTTCCGCTCTCGACATCAGCAGCAGCGGCCTGATGGCCCAACGCACGCGGTTGACGGCCATTGCCAACAACATTGCGAACATCTCGACGACGCACAACGAGGCTGGGCTTCCCGAGGCGTACCAGCCGCGGTTCGCGGTGTTCCAGGCGGATGACGAGATTCGCGGCCCGCACGGAGCGGTCGGCGTCAAGGCCGACTCGATTGAGGTCGCCGACATCGAGCCGCGCTGGCGCTACCAGCCGTATCACCCCGACGCCGTCCAGGAAGGGCCGCGCAAGGGCTATGTCGCTTACCCGAACATTGATGTCATGACGGAGTTCACTGACGCCCTGGAGGCCACCCGCGCTTACGAGGCCAACCTGGGCGTGATTGACGTAACCAAAGAACTGGTGCAACAGACCCTGCGAATTCTGGCGTAGCTCGGAACGAATGACTCGAACGCGCCGCCTCAGCGAGCGGGACGCAGGAGTCTCCGCGGCTGACGCCGGACGGACGAGATTGTTCGCGGCGCAGCCGGCAGACGGCGCGCCGGATTCGCCCTTACGGAGGATGACGAGTTGAATTCCATCAACCAACTGCAGGCCCGACAACTGCAGACGCTGCCGGTCAGTCCGGCCCCCGGGCCCGGTCCCGCTGCCAGCGAGGGGCCGTCGTTCAAGAACGTGTTGCTCGACTCAATCGAGCAGGTCAATACCATGCAGCAGGACGCCAACCGCGCCGTAGAGCATCTGGCCACGGGCGGCGACGTCAGCCCCGCGGAGGTCTTTACCGCGGTGCAGAAGGCCGACCTGGCCTTTCGCATGATGATGCAGGTCCGCAACAAACTGGTTCAGGCATACCAGGAAGTGCAGAACGTGAGGGTTTAACGCCCGCAGGGGCGCGGCATGAGGCCGGCCCGGTTTCTTAGGCGGATCGACTCGAGGAGTTTCCAGGATGGATTTTCTCAGCAGGGCGTACGCTCAGTTGGCCGACTTGTTCCGGTCGATGACGCCTGCCGCGCGCATCACTTCCGGCTTGCTGCTCGCAGGCGTCGTGGCCAGCCTGCTCTGGTTGTTCAACAACCGCGTGTCGGGCGGCGACGCATACCTGCTCAACGGGCATCACTTTTCCGCCTCGGAAATCGACGCCATGGAAGCGGCCTTCGGCGGCGCGGGCCTGAGCGATTACGAGATGGAAGGCAACCGCATACGCGTGCCTCGGACTCAGAAAGCCAAGTACATGGCGGCCCTGGCCGATGCGGGCGCCATGCCGGCTCATTTCGGCAGCCACCTGACCGACGCCATCAACCGGCCCAGTCCGTTTACGAGCAAGCACCAGCAAGAGGCGATGGAAAAGATCGCCTTGCAGAAAGAGCTGGCCGACGTCATCAGCTCGATGCGAGGCGTCGAACGCGCCGCCGTGCTGTACGACAAGAAGAAAGAACCCGGATTCCGCCGCGAGCAGATCACCACCGCTTCGGTCAGCGTCAAGCCGATCGGCGTACAGCCCCTCGATCCGTCGCAAGTGCCGAAGATCCGCCACCTGGTTTCCGGGGCGATCGCCGGACTGACGCCCGAGCGCGTAACGGTGGTCGATCTCAACGGCCGCTCCTACAGCGGCGCCAAGGGCGACGGTCCGGGTAGCGTGCTTGAGGATCCTTACGCGGAGCGGGTGCGGTTCTATCAGGATCATTACGAGACGATGATCCGCGACGCGCTGAATTACGTCGACGGCGTTACGGTGACGGCCAGCGTCATTCTGGACCGCGAAATCAAGCACCACGAAGAAAAGAATCATATCGATCCGAAAACGGTTTCGGTTAACGTTCGCGAAGAATCCGATACGAAGCAGGTCGAAAACGGCGGCCCGGCGGGCCGGCCCGGGCTCGAAGCGCAGCGCCCCAACTCTCCGGCGCAACTCGCCGCCTCCAAGACTTCGCACACCGAGGAAGAACGCTCGAGCCGCGAAGAGCAGAACCTGGTATCGCACGACCGCACGACCAAGGACTACGTCGGCCTCACGCCCAATCGCGTTACGGTGGCGGTGGCCGTGCCGGATACGTATTACGAAAAGATCTGGCGAGATCAGAACCCGGTCGCTCCCGGACAACCGGCGCCGACTCCTGACAAAAAGGCGCTCGAGCAGATCGAACTGGCGGAGAAGGCCAAGATCCAGAACCAGATCGCCGGATTGATTCCGCAGCCCGATACGGCGGCCGACAATCGGCCGCTGGTGACGGTCAACACGTTCCACCGGCTGGCGATCGCCGAGTTGCCGGGCACGCCCGCCAGCGAGGCGGCGCTGGATTGGTTCTCGGCGCATTGGAGCACGCTCGGCATGGTGGCGCTGGCCTTGTTCAGCCTGTTGATGCTGCGGGCGATCGTTCGCAGCGTGCCGCCGCCCTCGCCGCCGCCGGAGCTCAACCTGTCGGCCATCAATGAAACGACGGAAAACGCGTCATCCGCGGAGGCGGACCAAAAGGCGAACCGCTTGAAGCGCCGGCAGGGGGGCCAGTCGCTTCGCGAGGAGTTGGTGGAAATCGTGCGCGAAGATCCGGACACGGCGGCGAACATTCTTCGCGGATGGATCGGAAATGCGAGTTAGGCCATGAGCGCAGTCCTGAACAATACGAAGCTCCGCAAAGCGGCGATCCTGGTGGCCAGCCTCGATACGTCGACGGCCGACGCCATCCTGGGGCAGATGGCCGAAGAGCAGGCCGCGCAGGTTCGTCGCATGATGGTCGAGCTGGATGAAATCGCTCCGGAAGAACAGCAACAGGTCATTGACGAGTTCTTTCAAGGCGCCCCGGCGCCGCGTGCAGACGAAGAAGAGCAGGACGGCGGCGTCGAACTCGATGCGGATCTGGCTCGCCGCCTGGAGCAGGAGAACGTTGCCAAGATCGCGGACCAAGCCGATGACGCGGAATCGGAACGCGTTCCATTCCGGTTTCTGCGTGAAGCCCACAGCGACCGGTTGACGCCGTTTCTGGCCGGGGAACACCCGCAGACGATCGCCCTGGTCGTCTCGCACTTGCCGCCGCAGCGCGCCGCCGGCTTATTGGCAGCGCTGGGCGCTCCGTTACAGGCGGAAGTGCTGCGTCGCCTGGCGGACCTCGAGCAGGCCGACCCGGAGATCCTGCTCGAGGTGGAACGCGGATTGGAATCGAAGATTGTCGAAAGCGTTCGCTCCGAACGTCGCCGCACAGCCGGTTTGAACGCAGTCAAGGGCATCCTGCAAGCGGCCGATCCTACTGCCAAACGGACGCTGCTGACCAGTTTGGCGCGGCACGACCGCCAGCTGGCGGGAACCTTGCGTCCGCACCATCTCGAGTTTTCCGATCTGGAACGTCTCGACGAGGCGGCCTTGTCCAAGGTTTTTTCTCGAGCGGCGCCCGAGTTGACTTATCTGGCCCTGGCGGGAGCATCTCAGAATTTGATGGATCGGCTGCTCGGGCAACTCTCTCCGGCGGAAACGCGGCAATTCAACCGGGCCATCGAGAGTCTGGGCCCGATGCGGCTCAGTGACGTGGAGGAAGCTCAGCAGAGGATCGCCGAATTGGCTCGGCAATTGGCCTTGGAGGGCGAGATCGAGTTGCCCGCGCCGACCCCGCTGATTTCGAACCGACAGGTGATTCATGCCTACCGTCATTAAAGCCGGAGATCGTCAAGGCGTCGGGCGAGGCGTGGCGTTCAATTTTGAAGACCTGACGGTGCGCGCGGAAGGCTACCTGAAGCAGGTCCGCGAGCAGGCCGGCCAGATTCTGCTGCAGGCGTCTCAAGAAGCGGAGCGAATCCGCCAGGCGGCAGCCGAAGAAGGCCGGCTGGCCGCTGAGCGCGCGGCGGACCAGATCCTCGACCAGAAGCTGGCCCGGCAGTTAGAAACCTTGCTGCCGGCATTGCAGGCGGCAATTGGAGAGATCGAGCGGTCCAAGCAAGGCTGGCTGGCGCACTGGGAGCAGCGGGCGATCGGACTGGCCGCCGCCATGGCGGCGCGCGTCTGTCGCCGCGAGTTACAGCATCAACCTGAGATTCCGCTGCACCTGGTCAAGGAAGCCTTGGAACTCTCTTCCGCCGGCGCGCGCGTGCGAGTGCTGCTGAACCCGGTCGATTTTTCCGCGCTGGGCGCGCAGTTGCAGAAACTGTCTGCCGAATTCTCTCGCCTGGCTGAAGCGGACGTTGCGCCGGACGAGCGCGTGTCGCGCGGCGGCTGCCGCGTTGAAACGCAGCATGGCGCGATCGATCAGCAGTTCGAGACGCAGTTGAACCGCATCGAGCAGGAGCTGAGTTGATGCTCGATTACGCCGCCCAACTGGATACGATCTTGCCTGCCGCGCTGGAAGGCAGCGTGCTGCGGATCACCGGCCTGACGGCCGCCGTGGCGGACTTGCCCGCGCCGGTTGGCGCGGTGGTCGAGATCGAGCGTCAAGGCGGCGAGCCGCTGGAGGCGGAAGTGATCGGCTTTCGTGACGAAGTGACGCTGGTCTATCCATTCAGCGATTTGCAAGGCGTGCGCCGCGGGAACCGCGTCCGCTTGACGCGCACCAAGAGCTGGCTGCGCGTCGGCGCGGATTTGCTCGGGCGGGTCGTCGATGCCCGCGGCCGCTGCGTTGACGGCCGTCCTCAGCCGGCGCTGCCGTATCGCACGACGCTGGACCGGCGTCCTCCTCGGCCGGTCGAGCGGCCGCGCATCGATTCGCACCTGTCGACCGGCATTCGTGCGCTCGACGGCCTGCTGACCTGCGGCAAGGGGCAGCGGATGGGCATTTTCGCCGGCTCGGGCGTCGGCAAAAGCGTCACGCTCGGCATGCTTTCGCGGTACACGTCCGCCGACGTCAACGTGATCGCCCTGATCGGCGAACGCGGACGCGAAGTGAATGAGTTCATGGAACGCGACCTGGGGCCGGCGGGGCTGGCCCGCAGCGTTGTCGTTGTTTCGACGAGCGACGAGCCGGCGCTGATGCGAGTTCGCGCCGCTTACGCCGCCACGGCGATCGCCGAGTTCTTCCGCGATCAAGGCAAGGACGTGCTGCTGGTCATGGACTCGTTGACGCGGTTTGCCTTAGCGCAGCGCGAGATCGGCCTGGCGGCGGGCGAACCGCCGACCACGCGCGGGTTTCCGCCTTCGGTGTTCGCCCTGCTGCCCAAGCTGGTGGAACGCGCCGGGCGCAGTCCGCAGGGCAGCATCACTGCGTTTTACTCCGTGCTGGTCGAAGCCGACGACGAGAACGAACCGATCAGCGACACCGTTCGCGGCCTGCTCGACGGCCATACGTGGCTCTCGCGCAAGCTCGCCGGGAAAGGCCACTATCCGGCGATCGACGTGCTCAAGAGCATCAGCCGATTGATGAGCGAGATCGCGGCGCCGGCGCACCGCGACGCCGCCGGCTTGATGCGCGAGCTGCTCGGCGCCTATCGGGATCATGAAGATCTGATTTCCATCGGCGCTTACCGCCGCGGCAGCAACCGCAGCGTCGATCTGGCGATTGAACTGCTCGAACCGATGCAGCTCTTTTTACGGCAACGAGTCGACGAGAGCTGCACCGTGGAGTCGGCGCGTGAAGCGATGCAACTGCTGGCTCAGCGCTGCATGGCGCTGGCGGCCGCCTCGGCCAATGCACAGGGTAAATGACGATGGCGCGATTTCAATTCAGGCTGGCCACGTTGCTGCGGCTTCGCGAGGTTGCGCGCGACGAGCGCCGGGCCCAACTGGCTGAAGCGTTCCGGATGGCGGAAACGCTGGAGGCGCAGCACGCAGAAATCGTCGAAAATTTGCGGCAGGTTACGCAGATGCGAGCCGCGACCGCAGGCCAGGTACACGTCGACCGCCTGCTGGCGGCCAGCCGCTACGAAGCCGTGCTGATGCTGGAACAACTTAATCTCCAGCGGCGTCAGGCGGCGCTTGGCGAGGAGATCGAACGGCGTCGCGAGGCGCTGGTCGCCGCGGATCGAGACGTGCGCACGCTCGAGCAGTTGCGGGAAACGCAGCAGGAGCGGCATCGCGACGAGCGCGAGCGGGAACAAATGAAATTACTTGACGAAGTCGCCTTGCGCGGCTTTGGCCGCGAGGAGGCGGAGCCGTGGGACGAGCGCTGAACATCTGCGGCGCCTTGATTGCGTATCTTTGCGTGGCCACGGTGCTGGCGGAGGCGATTTCGTTGGCTTACCTGTGGTCGAAAGGCAAGCTGAATGAAGAGACCGTGCTGCGCGTGGTTGCCGCCGCCAACGGCATCGAGCGCCCGCAGCCCAGCCAGACTTCGGCCGTCCCGGAGGATGGCAAGCAGGTCTCGTTGGAGGATCTGGCGCGCGCTCGAGCCATGAAGAGCCGGGATCTGGAGCTGCGGGAGCAGTCGCTGGCGGACAATGTGGCCGTCGTGAAAGCTGAATATGACAAGCTGATCGACGAAAAAGACCGATATGAACGTATCAAGGCCGCGTTTCGTTCGCAGCTTGACGAGCTGCACGAAGGAGCCTTGGCGAACAATCGCGAGACGGCTCGGTTGATCCTCGAAAGCCTCAAGCCGAAGCAATCCAAGGAACAGATCCTGCGAATGGTCCAGGACGGCGAGATCAACGACGTGGCGACGTTGCTGTCGGCCATGCCGACGACCAAGCGAGCGAAAATCCTCGGCGAGTTCAAGACGGACGAAGAAGCCGCCACGCTGGCCGAGATCCTGAAACTGGTCCGCGAGGGCATTCCGGAGACCGCCTTGATCGAAGACACGATGAAGCAGTTGGAGCAGCCGGATAAATCCGCCGCCCCTTGATGTCCGCCTCGCCGGCAGGAAGAAGAGGCCGCGAACAAGTCGCCTTTCGCCGCATTGCAACCATGAAGAAGCCAAATAATGTTTGACGTCAGCTTTGATCCGACCAGTGCGATTCGCGCGTCGAACGACGCGCCGTCGCCGGCCAATGCAGCGGCGGGCAGGAGCGGCCCGGGCGCCTCTTCCTTCGGCGATCACCTTTCGCGGGCGCGGCAATCCAACGCTGCGAATGCGGGCCATGCGGCGTCGACCGACAACACCGGGTCTCAGGCGGCGGCGGGGCAAGAGCAGAGCGCGCCAGCGGCTGAGTCCTCCAACTCGTCCGCGTCCAAAACGAACAAAGAAGATTCGAAGGACTCCGGCGCGGCAAAGAAGACGGCTTCCAAGCACGATGCGTCTTCGAAGGACTCAACGACGGACGCCCAGTCCACGGACTCGACTGCGGCGGACGCCGCGGCCGGCACGCAGCAGCAGCAAGCGGCGTCGCACGACGATAAGTCGAGCGACAAGACTCAAAGCGGCGCCGACGCGACGGAAGCGACTTTGAAAGCGGCCGCCGAGTCTGAGGTGGCGCCGGGCAAAGCGGCGGCAGGCAAGACGGCAACGCCCAAAGCCGGCGCAGACAAGGCCGCGGCGGCTAAGGCTGCCGCGGCCGCAGAAGCGGCCAAGACGTCGGAGACGACGAGCCAGGAGGCGAGTCAGCAGTCGACAGGCCCAACCTCGGAACAGACCGACGCCCGGCAGGACCAGACCAAGTCGGCATCGCCTAAGATTCAAACGCCTGCCGTTGCGTTGGTCGCGCCGCAAACGCCTGCGGTTGCCGCGGCCGGCGGCGAGAAGGCGAAGACGACGACCTCCGAACAGCACGCCCAGTCGTCCGCAGCCGATCAGGCCGCAGCGCAGCAGACGCACGCGACGGCAAACGCCGCCGTAGCGGGAGCTCTGACAGCGGGGAAGTCGAAAAAATCTGACACCGCGACGACGACCAAGGCGGCGTTGGCTTCCGCCGTGCCATCGGCCGCGGGGCAACATGCGGCCGACGCCTCATCCTCAACGAATGCCGATACCGCCGCGGCGACATCGGCCGTTGCCGCCGCGGGCAATGCCGCCGCAATCACGGCGGCGTCGAACGGTCCGGCAGAGCATGCCGCGACAAAGTTGGCAGCCGACTCAAAGCCCGCCGGCGCGGTGCAGCAGCCGCAAACAGCAGCGCCTCAGCCCGCCGCCGGTCCGCAAACGCCTCCGTCCGGAACGCTCGCGCAACCGCAACCCGGCGCCAGCAATTTGGGAAGTTCCGCCGCTTTGCAGTTCAACGGCGGGCCCGACCCTGCCGCAAACGCTTCGGTCGGCGAGTTCGACCGTACGCGATTTGTCCAGCGCGTGGCCCGCGCTTTTCAGGCGGCGACCGATAATGGCGGACAGATCAAGTTGCGGCTCAGTCCGCCGGAACTTGGTTCACTGCAGTTGAATATCACGCTTAAAGACGGAGCAATGTCAGCGCACATTCACGCCGAAACGCCTGCCGCGCAGAATCTGTTGCTCAACAACCTGCCGGATTTGCGCGACCGCTTGGCGCAGCAGGACGTCCACATCGAGCGTTTCGACGTCGACTTGATGGACGGTTCAACCGGCGGCATGCCGCAAACGCCCGATCAGCATCAACACAATCCCGACGATTTGAACCGGCGGATGGCGCCCGTCAAGAGTTTGCTCGGCGGCGTCACATCGACAGACGACGTCGGGCCGGCGGCGTCAACCAGTTATCAAGGCAGCGGCGGCCTGAACGTGGTGATCTGAAATACTGCGGAGGGGGATGTCTCGGAGCGTCGGCCAGGCTGACGCCGGTCTATCCAACAGCAAGGAAAGCAAAACGATGAGTACCTCGGGCGTAAACAACAACGGCGCTACGACGCAGACGTCTTCCTCGTCCTCCAGCACCGGTTCTTCGGCCGACGCCTGGAACAGCATTTCGCCGGATGATTTCCTGAAAATGCTGATCACCGAATTGCAGAACCAGGATCCGACGAATCCGACTGACAGCTCGCAAATCCTGCAACAAATCAGCGAAATCCGCAACATTCAGGCAACCTCGGACCTGACGACCACGCTCAATCAAGTGCTGTTGGAGCAGACTTTCTCGGCCGCCAGCGTATTGGTCGGCAAGAGCGTGCAAGGCATGGCCGATGATGGAACGAGCGTGGCGGGTACGGTCGACAGCGTGACGTTCGGCAATGGGACGGCAACGCTGAATGTTGGCCAGCAAACCTTGAAACTAGGCAACGTGCAGCAAATCAACAACAGTTGATGAGCGTCGACGAGCCCTCGAGCGACGAACGTTCCGCGAGAGCTTGACCGGCGACAACCAGTAACGCAAAGGAATGTGATATGGGTCTCTCCTCCGTTTTCAGCACCGCCGTCACGGGCATTCAGGCCAGCGAAACGACCATTGACGTTACCGGGAATAACGTGGCGAACGCGAACACCATTGGCTTCAAGCAGTCGAAGGTCGAGTTCGCGACGCAATTCCTGCAGACCTTGTCTCTCGGCGCCGCTCCGACGGCGGACAACGGCGGCACCAACCCGAACCAGGTCGGTTTGGGCGTGCAGGTCGCGGCGATCACGCCTGATTTCAAGCAAGGCACGCTGCAGATCAGTTCGAGCCCGTCGGATCTGGCCATTCAGGGCAACGGCATGTTCATTGTGCAAAGCACCGGCGGCGAGAACCTGTACACCCGCAACGGCAGTTTTTCGACCAATTCACTGAACCAATTGGTCACCAGCACCGGGCAGCGTTTGATGGGCTACGGCGTCGATAGCAACTACAACATCCAAACCACCAGCCTCACGCCTTTGACCATTCCGCTGGGGTCGTCGGCCGTGGCCAAGGCCACTACGAACGTTCAGTTACAAGGCACGCTGACTCCCACCGGCGACGTTGCGACGACGGCGTCGATCATTCAGTCGGGGCCGCTCGGCGACGCCGCCAAGACGGCGCCGGGCGCCGGAACCACGGTCAACCTGGCGCCCACTCCGGACGTCATCACGGCCGGTACGACGGCTACGCCCGGCGTCGGAGGAAGTCTTACGTCCGGAGCGACGTACAGTTACAAGGTCGTATTTGCCGACGGCGCGTTGGCGTCGAATCCTAACACCGAGAGCATGGCGTCCACGGAGGTCGGGCCCATCACGCTCGGTGCGGGTCAGGATTCCGTCTCGCTGAATAACATTCCGACCGACTCCACGGGCGTCTACCAGACTCGCCGCGTCTACCGCAGCAACGATGGCGGCGCCACGTACCAACTGGTCGGAGAAATCCCGGACAACACCACCACCACGTTTACAGATAACGTTGCCGACGGCGCGCTGGGGCAGACGCTTGACACCACCGGGCTGACCGGCAACTACAGCTATTACGTCGAATATGCAAACGCCATTGGCGGCCCGGGCAACGGCATCTCCAGCCGGCCCACGCCAATCGTCGGGCCGATCAACGTCGTCAACGGTCGCATTCAGTTGAACAACCTGCCGGTCGACGCCAGCGGCCAGTGGACCGTGCGGCGAATCTATCGCAATCTGTCCAACAACAGCGGCCAGTTTGAGTACGTCGGCGAAATTCCGAACATGAACCCGGGCGTGACCTATACCGACAGCGCGCCGGATTCAGCCATCCAGAACAATCCCCAGATCGACTTCAATGGCCCGCGCATCAACACCAACACGCTGCTGGTCAATGTGCTGCAGTACAACAATGGAACCTACACGCACATGTTCCAGCCGGGCACGGTGACGTTGACTCCCGAGAAGGGAGGCCGGCAGCTTAACGCCCAGTCGTTTACGGTTACCAATACGACGACGGTGCTCGACCTGACGAACTTCATGCAGGAGGCGATGGGCATTGTCACGCCTCCGGGGCCGGATTCGTCCAATCCCATTCCCGCCGACTCGACCGGCGCCAATCCCGGCGCCACCGTGAACGCCAACGGGCAGATTCAAATCGTCGCCAACAACGGGGTCGACAACGCGGTTGCCATCGGCCTCTCCGATCTGCAGCTTACGCCGGACGGACCAACGGCCGCGCAGTCGGTGAACCTGAACTTCAATCAGACCCAGGCCGCAGTGGGGCAAAGCGCCGTGGGCGACATGATCGCCTACGACTCGCTCGGCATTCCGATCAACGTGCGCATCACGGCGGTGCTGCAATCGCGGACGGGAACGGAGACCACCTATCGTTGGTTCGCCGATTCGCCTCAGAACGATCCGGCGAGCGGAAACGAGATCAACGTCGGCACCGGCCTCATCACCTTCGACGGGCAAGGCAAGTTCATTTCGGCCACCAATAGCACGGTGGCCGTCGACCGCACCAACGAACCTTCGGCCAAACCGCTCGATTTCAAGCTCGACTTTTCCCAGGTCTCCGGGCTGGCCGCTTCCAAAGCGTCGCTCGCCGCGACTACGCAAGACGGCTTTCCGCCGGGCAAACTCACCAGCTACGTGATCGGAGAAGACGGCGTCATTCGCGGCGTGTTCGACAACGGCACCCAGCGCGATCTGGGGCAGATCGAGCTGGCGCGTTTCGCCAACCCGGAAGGGTTGAATCAACGCGGTCAGAACCTTTATGCCGCCAGCATCAACTCCGGTTTGCCAGTCGTTGGAAACCCGAATTCCGAAGGAATCGGCTCAATCGTCGCCGGCGCCCTGGAGCAGTCCAACACGGACGTCGGGCAAAACCTGATCAACCTGATTACGGCGTCCACCGCCTACCGCGGGAATGCACAGGTGATCAGCACCGCACAGCAGCTTCTCGACCAGTTATTGAACTTGCGCACTGGCTGATCCGTCAACGTGTCCTATGCTTGACGGGAGAGCAGTGCGAACGAGGCATCGTTTCCGAGAGGGAGGGGGGCGGCGCGCCCCTGCTGCGGCCGAATCCGCCGCTTCGATGTCGGCGACAGCATGGGAATTAACCGATGATCAAGCTTACGCACCTGAACGGCGACGCGTTCATTCTGAACGCGGAT
>DASZUP010000471.1:0-2974 GCA_035547635.1 Pirellulales bacterium | reverse complement strand
CGGGGCATCGAAAGCCACCGGCTCGCGCGCCAGGTTGGGCGCCAAACTCAGCACCTGGCCGCTGCCGCCAGCCTGCAGCCGGCTGCGTCCGAAGTAGGCCAACTTGACTTGCACGGTCAGCCTCCTGCACTCGGTGACGGCGCCACATTGAGTTCCGGCAAGTGCCTGGCGATCGCGTCGGCCAGCGACGGCTGCCGGTCGAGCAGATAGCCGATGGCGGCCAGGCCGGCGCGTTGCTCCGGTCGGCGGATCGAGCGGACGGCCACGGCAAGCACCGGCACAAGCTGCGGCGCCTCCTCAGGCTGCGCGACGATGGCTTCGGCCAACTGATGCACGGCCGCCAGCTTTTGCCGGCCGCCGCGATGCACGCCCAACAGCACGCTGGTCCACAGCGGCGCCAGATCGCGAGCGCCGATCCGCGGCCGCGCGGCCCGATGCTCCAATTGCTCGACGATCCTCAACCGCACGTCGTCAAACGGCGTTTCCATCATCCGGCTCCACAACACTGGATCGTCCTGCGCGACCGACGAATATTCAAACCACGCGCAGGCCGCTTGGCGCATCGTCTCGAGCAAACTGTCGAACAGCGCCGTGACGACTTCGCGGTCGTAGCGTTCCGCGGCGCCGACAATGCCCAAGGCCCATTTCGCCAGCTGCGCCCCCAGCGCCGAACAGCGCGCGGCGCCCAGCTTGACCAGGGCGCTTCGCTCTTCGGCCGCTTCCCACTTGCGACCGGCAAGCAGATTCGCCCCCAGCCGCGCCACGGGCACGGCTTCCGAGATGGCCAAATCCAGGCTTTGATCGAGATCGATCCGTTCTGGCGCCACGCGCCGCTGGAACTGCTCGCAGACAATCGCCAGCGTCGCCGGCTCGCGGACTTCGAGCAGTCGCAGCCAGTTTTCCAGCGGCCAGGCGTCGATGCCGGCCAACCGCTCGAGCAGCGAGGCGGCGAATTGCTGCACCTCGGCGTCGTCGTGTTCGAGCAATGCGAACAGCGTGTCAACGGAGAGCGTCGCCAGCGCCGGGGCGTGATATCGCTCGAGCAGTTGTCGAGCCCAGACTCGCATCGTGCGAGACTTGGCGCTTTGCAGCAATTGCAGCAGTTCGGCCAAGGCCGCCGACCAGAGAGGCTCGAAACAGGGCGCTGCGGTCAATTCGGCCAGAGTATGGCCCGCGCGCAGTTGTGCCGTCCGCTCGCTGAACTCAATCGCACGGCTGCGGAAAAAGCAGGCGTGCATCAGCCCCCAGTTATCGAGCAGGTGTTCCGGCCGGGCGACGTCATCATCGGCGTATTGCAGCAAGGCCGGAGCGATTGCCGCCACATATTCGTCGCGATGCTGATGGCCGAGGCGGCGAAAATAGCGCCAAGCCCGGCGACGCAAATAGTGCCGCGTGCGATAAGAGAACAAGCGGAAACTTGCAGGATAATAACGTTGCCAGTAGGGAACTTCGCGTTGTTTGCCTGTACGCGGGTCGACGAATTTTTGCGGCAACGGCGGGGGGATGACATCTTGCGGCGACGCCAGGAATTCCACCTGGCGCATTTCCGCCAAGACTGCCGTTTCCTCGGTCGCCCGCGGGTCGGGGTTCCACGCGAAGCGAAAGCCTTTCTTACGCACGCGGCGAACGAGCCGATCAAAGGCGACAAGAAACGCGGCCATCTGCTCGTGATCGCGGCGCTCTTCGGCCTGCTTGAACAACCGCTTGACGACGACGTGATGCCCGGGCGCGTTGAGCGGCTCGGCCAAATAAGCCAGCACTTGCCGGCGAGCCCAGGGGCGGGAATCCTGCTTCCAGCGATCGACGAAACGGGCCAGCGCCGGCGCGTCTTCGACATCGCGCAGCGACTCGACGAAACGATCGTCTTCGCGGTCGAAGTATTCTTCGACCAGCAGCATTCCGCTTGCCGCACCGCCGCCCGTTGACATCTTTTAAGCGTCTCCCCCAGCTCTGATTCGCCGCCGCTCGCTCCTGCCGTTGCCACCGTTGCCGCTCGCGCGCCTGGCATACACCACGTTGGCGACGGTAGGCGGCGGCAAATGCGAGGGGCATTGTTCCACTGCGTCATGCGCAAGTCAAACAGAAAATCGCCGCCGGAGGCGATGCTCCGGCGGCGATTCGTCGAAACCAACTGCGCAAGCGACTCCTTATTCGAGCAGCTTGGGTACGTCGGCGAGCACGTCCGAAACGTTCTTCGACTTGAGCTGGCCCGGGCCAAACGCATGATTGGCCTTGACCTTCAACCCGCGGTAGAGCATGACCGTGACTTCGGCCTGCGGGTTGATGCCAAAATTGTCGGGCCCGTTCTCGAACTCGACTGGCACGACTACCGGGACATTGGCGATCTTGTGCTCGGCGGCGAACTGTTTGGCGTCCGCCTCCAAGGCATCCCGGTCTTCGCCGATGAGATTGACGAAAGCCTGCAGCTTGTCGTCGGCGTGCTCGGCGACCAATGAATCGATCTGCTTGACCAAACTGGCCAAGGCCGCGTCAGATTTTCGGGCGAAAATCATGACGACGGGCTTACCGCCGTACTTTCAGCGGTAGCAGAGCTGTCGCCCCTCTCGCACGCCATCATCGGCGCCGGCGCATTTGACCACGTCAAACGCACCGACAAAACTCCCCTCTTGCAGGCCGCTTTTCAAATCAGCGGCCCCTGCTGTCGCGGCGCCGGTCAGCAAGGCCGCCACAGCGCCGAAACTCGCTAGGACTCTCATTGCATAATTCTCCTTTCGTGAAACAACGAAACCACAACGCTTCGCAGTCGCCAATCGTCGGCGGCCGCCGCACAAGTATAACGCGCCGGGAAGGCCAGCGACTATCTGATTTGGGGGGGCAATCCGCGCAATTGCATCGCCCGTTGCACTCACGCCGGCAACGGTGCGATACGCAAACCGCTAGCAAGCTGACACGCAACGCCAGCCCTGGAGTTTCGCAGATTCGGCTGCGCACACAGCGCCGGCGGCACGCGAGA
>DASZUP010000470.1:0-2592 GCA_035547635.1 Pirellulales bacterium | reverse complement strand
ATCGCTTTCGATCACGATTGCCGCGAAGGAATTTGCGGCAGTTGCGGATTCATGATCGACGGCGTAGCACACGGACCGTTGCGATTGACAACCGCCTGCCAACTTTTCATGCGGCACTTTACCGACGGCGAGACGCTGACGGTCGAGCCGATTCGCGCCCGGGCGTTGCCGGTCATTCAAGACCTGGTCGTTGACCGAGGCGCGCTCGACCGGATCATCGAGGCGGGAGGATTCATTTCGGCGCGCACCGGCAGCGCGCCCGAGGCGAATTCGATTCTGACGTCGCGAGAAGCCGCCGAGCGGGCGATGGACGCGGCGGCCTGTATTGGCTGCGCCGCCTGCGCGGCAGCATGCCCCAACGCTTCGGCCATGCTGTTCACAGCCGCCAAGGTTTCACACCTCGGCCTGCTGCCGCAGGGCCAGCCCGAACGCCATCAACGCGCGTTGCGGATGGTCCGCACGATGACCGACCTGGATTTTGGAAGCTGCACCAATCACGGCGAGTGCGAGGCGGTTTGCCCGAAAGGGATCAGCCTCGATTTCATCGCACGTTTGAACCGCGACTATCTACGTGCGAATGTGGCCGCCTCATCGGAGACGGTCAAAAACGTTTGACGGACTTCGCCTGCGGCCGCTTGTTCCGAATTATTCACCGGCCTGTAGCAGACTTGGCGAAGAGTCCGATCCTCACGACAATTTACGTTAGAACTCTCGCGAGTTCTGCTGCGTATTATGCACGGGCCCGACGGACCGGTGAATGAGCCGGGTCATTGCAGGAGCGCCTTGGAAAAAAGAATGTCGTCCTCCTCGTGTACGTTCAGGTGCAAATTCGCTTCTAACTCCCAGAGCCCCCCCAGTATCGAGCGGTAGGCTGGGGACGCGGACGCGGCGGCGGAATAGCCGTTGGTCAGCCGTCGGATTTGCGAGAATTCCGCCTCGATGAAATCGTGGTCTTCTTTCATTCGATGCACCAAGTCGATGGGGTCGGCAAGGGCTTCCTGATCCAGCGTCTCGCCAGTTTCGCGCTTGCGCAGCGCTGGAAACAAGACCGTTCCTTCCGTCTCGATATGCTCCAGGAGATGGCGGCGAATCCGCTCGAAAATCGTCTTCACGGCTTCGATTTCCGGGTGTTCGCTCCGATGCTCTCGCTCCGTTTTAGCCACAAGTTCGCCGAGTCGCGGCAGTTCTCGCCGCAGATAATCGTGATGCGTCGCCTCGATGTGATCGCATAACTCGGCGATCGTGGCCTGGTACCAATCGGCGCCCGCCTCTCGGTACATGGGACGGACGACTGCCGCGAGTTCCTCGGCGACGCGCCTCGGCTCCAGCCCCTTCTCACAGCAAACATCGGCCAGCGTTTTGTCGCCCTCCCGAAAGACGTCGATCCCGTGCTCCGCGAACAAACGGTAAAGCTGGGGCCGATGCGCCGTCCACTCTTTCACGGAGCGCCGCAAGTACGATTCAGCCGGCGGCGCTGCTCCATGCGGGGCGCAGCAAGGCGCCGCCTCCTGGCCGCCTGCCACTGCTTCGTCTTCCGCGCTACCTTGGCCGCCGCCCGCCGCGGACGGCAGCGAGTGTCTATAGGTAATGACGGGACAATTTGCCGTCCGCAGCAGTTGTTCCGCAAGGCTCCCGCCCAATCAACGCAGCAGCCGAGAGCGGTCGTGCGTGCCGATAATGATGGTGTTGACACACTCGCCGTCAGCAAGCTTCACGATCGCTTCCGCCGGATCACCATGGAGCAAACGGTGCTCGCAAGGAATGGAAGCGTCGGGCGGCCTGATGGCGTTCAGCTCGGCAAGTTCTGCGTCGGAGGGGCGCGGCTCTTCGTCGAACAATTCTCCGACGGGGTACTCCTCGAGTTGCGAGACGTGTACCACCAGCAGCGTCGCTCCCATATCACGCGCCAATGATGCGGCGTAAGTCAACGCCGAAGCTGCCGAGTCGGAATAATCCGTCGCGAACAAGATTTTCTTTGCAGCGTTCATAGCAGATTTCCCACCAAATATTAAAACCGTTCAGGATTCAACTCATGCAAAGCGATTTGCCGCTCAACCCCATCTTGACGTTTTGTCACTTGGGAAATTGGGTTGGGTTTGTCTTGGCCGCGGCCTCCGCGCACTGGCGGCAGCAAGATTCGTGGCCCGACTCTCCGGCTATGGCGGCCGCCTCGGAAACGGAAATCTCCAATCGCCGGCGGTTCAACGCCTCGACAAACAGCCGGCAATCCACGTCCATCCGGCTGCACGCCCGCGCGATCGTCACGACTCGCGCGATCGAGCGGCGAAATTGCGGATTGGCCAGCGTAGTGAAGCCATGCCTCAGAAACGTCTCCAGCAACGCGGGATAGCGCTCGAGTACGGCGGCCACGGTATAACCGGGCTCGATCGGGCCATCGGGGATCTCCGGACCAGCGTCTTGCCGCGCTGTAAGGCCGGCCCCCGCCCGACCGGACATGACGCGCCACAAGTGGAGGCCCCAGATCGTCAGCCCACTGACCTCCAACAAACCGCTGACGCCTGCCATGGCGAAGGCTCGCGGCGAAAAATCAGTCAACACCTGCCCGACCACCCGCAACGTGCAGCCCGTATT
>DASZUP010000469.1:0-4684 GCA_035547635.1 Pirellulales bacterium | reverse complement strand
TGACCAGCGAGATGGGCCGCACGCCCAAAATCGGCGACATCCGTTCCGGCGGCGTCAACGGCGCCGGCCGCGATCACTGGACGCACTGCATGAGCGTGGCGATGGCCGGCGGCGGCATTCGCGGCGGGCAAGCCTACGGTTCCAGCGATCGCCGCGGCGAGCATCCCGCCGACAAGCCGGTCACCCCCGCCCACATCGCCAAGACGGTGTATCACGCCATGGGCATTCACGATCTGGAAGCGACCGACAAAGACGGCCGCGTCTTCAACTTGCTGGCCGAGGGCGAACCGCTTCTGGAGCTGTTCTAAGCGGTCGCTGACCGGGTTTTCGTTTGGGGGCGGTCGCCGCGCCCTGCGTCACTTCGGCTGCAGTCCGCCCCCCCTGCGTTTCCGCTTATGAAGCCCGCTTTTCCAGCGTCCGCTGAACGGCCGTCGGGGGAGTAAGCCATTGAATCGCTGGAAGTTACGTCCGACGCGAAGACGCGGGCCAGCTCTAATCCACGTGACGTCGATATGTTTGATTTTTGATATTTTTTGTAGTGTAACTATCAATCTTTTCTTGTACACTACCGTTTGAAATCTAAGCTGCATTACCGCGGCATTTTTGTGCGAACTTCGGGCAGGAAACTAAGCGATATTGTCGCTTGCTCAACAGGACAGAGTGCAGGCTTGGCAAATCCTACGTTTCAACACGCTGGCCGGAGCGGAAAATGAATTACTGCTGCGATCTACAAGAAAAACACGTATCCAACGCCGGGCAGAGGGACAGTCGGAGGGCGCGGCGCCGCAATTGCGCGGCGGGCTTTACCTTGGTGGAACTGCTGGTCGTCATCGCCATCATCGGCATTTTGATTGCACTGCTGCTGCCTGCCGTTCAGGCGGCCCGCGAGGCCGCACGCCGCAGCACCTGCAACAACAACATCAAGCAGATCGTGCTGGCCCTGCAGAATTACCACGATACGACCAAGGTGTTTCCGCCGCGACTCGGCGGCACGCAGCAGGGCACGTACAACAACGGCGGACGCATCAGCCCCTTCGTGCTGCTGTTGCCCTACATGGAGCAGCAAGCCCTCTACAATCGGATCCAGAGTCCGTTAGTGGGAAATAACGGCACCACGCAGTACCCGGCAGGCGGACCGGTACCCTGGGACGGAAATTACGGTCCGTGGAACGTCAATCTGCCGGCCTTGATTTGCCCTTCGGAAAATGGACCGTTCATCACCACGCCGAATACGATTGCGAGAGGGAATTACGCATTTTCGTACGGCGATACGATGCAGCACCAGTATGACTCCACGCCGCGGGGCATCTTCGGAGCAAATTCTCGCGTGAGCATTGCCAATATCACCGACGGCACGAGCAACACGATCGCCGTCTCGGAACATGCGATTGGCACAAACGGCTTGACGATCAGGGGAGGCGTCGCGAGAAGCATCAGCGGAGCCCTGACCAATCCGTCGGTCTGCCTTGCGCAAGCTGTCAATGGCCTCTATATCTCCAGCGCCAGTCCCGCCTGGTGGATGGGCATGCGTTGGCCGGACGGCGGCACCTGGTATGCATCCTTCAATACCGTATTGCCGCCGAACAGTCCCAGTTGCTCTACGACCACTTGGGACGCGGACCACGGCATCAGCTCGCCTAACAGCTATCATCCCGGCGGCGTCTTGGGCGGAATGGCAGACGGCTCAGTCCGATTCATCTCGGACAACATCGATACCGGCAATCTCAGTCTGCCGGAGGCAGCAGTCGGCCCCAGCCCTTACGGCGTGTGGGGATCCTTGGGATCGAAAGACGGCGGCGACCAACGCGGATTTGGCGATTGATCGCGTCGCGCGTCGCTGCTACGGCTGCTTCCCATGGAGTCCTGCGGTTGACGCTTCGCTGGCGTCGCATTTCAGAAACTGTGACGCCGCGCCGAATAGCACTCGGCGCGGCGTCCATTTTTCCAAATCGAGGAACCTATGAAGGAATCCCATAATCTGACCCCAAGCGTGCGGTTGGCGGCGTTGGCGGCGTTGCTCGCACTGATCGGCGGCTGCTCCGGCAATTCCCGACCCGCACGGACGCCGGTTTCCGGAACCGTCACCTATCAGGGCAAGCCGGTGGACGGCGCTACGGTTACGTTTGCCCCGATGACCGAAGGAGCGCCGACGGCAACCGCCGTCACCGACTCATCAGGGAAATACGTGCTGAACACGTATGAAGAAGGGGACGGCGCCGTTCCAGGAGACTACCGGGTGACGTTCTCCAAGGTCGTCATCGAAGACAAGATGGCGGGTAAGAGCGTCGACGAGATATCCGAAGCGTACGCCGCCATGAAAGCTCGGGGCGAAGCGATCCCCGAGCCGAAAACTCGCCACCTGATACCCGATCGATATGCAACCTCGCAGACGAGCACGGAGACGGCAAACGTCAAAGAGGGCGTTGAGAACACGTTCGATTTCGAACTGACCGATTAAAGAGACGCCTCGGCGCAATCGTCGTCCGATCGGTTCAGGTGCAGGCGCCTCTGCCGAGGATCAGGCGGTCCTCGGCTGGCGCCATCTCGGGGCGCGAACGCAGCCGGTTGAAAGGGCGATGGCGGAACGGCGGCGCCGACCGCGTAACCTAGCGCATCATTCGTCTTGGACCGGCACGCTGATCACCAGAGCGGCGAAGCGCGCCGTCTTGGGCGGCGACTGAAGAAAGCCTGTGTGGCAATTGACGCAACTCGCTCCCAGCGCAATGGCGCCGGCTCGGCGATAAGAGCCTTTTTCGACCGCTTCATACGCGTCTTTGCCTTTCGCGATTTCCTGTGCGGCCCGTTTCTCGAACTCGCTTTGAGGCTCGTGCTCCACGCTCATGGCGGGCGTGTTGACGGAAATCCACTTCGCTTCGAGTTTCTCTTGCCAGGCGATGTCGAAAAACACGTCCTGCATGGCGCGCGCCGGAACGACCGCCTTGTCGCCGTGGAAATAACGGTGGTGCATGACTCTCAAAGTCGACTCGTAGATCCGATGCGCCAACTTCGCCCGGTCTCGCGCTACGGCGACGGTCACGCGTTGTGATTGCCTCGATTGCCCGGCGGACGCCGGCTTCGTCGCTTCCGCCGGGTGTTTCTCAGCGCCGTCCGGCGGCTCGGCGCACCAGGCTATCGCCACGCCAAGCGTGCCGGCGGCCCCGGCCGCGGCGAATCGACGCCCCCAGGACCTGGCAATCATCGGTCAACTCCGAAAGTTTTCGTGCGAGGAGGTGCAGCACCGGACGGACGCATAGCGCCCGCGAAAACCGGGTATCTTCATCCCGTTTGCCGAGAATATCCGCTGCGCGGTGAATGTCAATCTTCCTGCCTCGGGCAACGCCCAGGGGCGCAGCCGCGCAGCAAGAACCGCGACGGGGCGGGGGGGAAGCCCGGTCCTTCAGCTCTCCGGCGTCGCAGTAAGAAGCCGACCGCCTCAAGTTTGCCGCACTGCGGATGGCCAAGTATGCTGGGGCGCAAGTTCCGCTTATTTTCTGACTCGCGCTTCGGTCGCGTAGCTTGGAAGACCAAAGAATCGTCACCGCGCCCCGCTCGCAACGCGCGAGACCTCTCGCCGCCTCACCGACAAGACAATCCAGGACTCGAACACGATGAGAAGGCTTGTTCCGGCCGTATTCGCAATGCTTGTCTGCTTTGCCGCGACAACCATCAGCCAGGCCGCCGCGCGTCCCAACGTGGTGGTCCTGCTCGCCGACGACGCCGGCTGGGGCGACTACAGTCAGTCGGGCAACCGGCAGATCTCAACGCCAAATATCGATTCGATCGCGCGCGACGGCGTGTCGCTGGATCGTTTCTTCGTCTGCCCCGTCTGCTCGCCGACGCGAGCCGAGTTTCTTACCGGCAGATATTATCCGCGCGGCGGCGTGCGCGGAGTTTCGACCGGGCAGGAGCGGCTCAATCTGGACGAAAGGACCGTGGCCGAAGCGTTCCAGCAGGCCGGCTACGCAACCGGCGCCTTCGGCAAGTGGCATAATGGCAGCCAGTGGCCCTATCACCCGATGGCGCGCGGTTTCGATGAATACTTCGGCTACACCGCCGGCCATTGGGGCGAATACTTCGATGCGCCGCTCGAGGAAAACGGCCGCATGATCCGCACCCGCGGCTACATCGTCGACGTTTGCACCGACCGCGCGCTGCGCTTTATCGAAAAAAACCAAGACCGTCCCTTCTTTTGCTACGTGCCGTTCACCACGCCGCACTCGCCCTGGTCCGTCCCGCAGAAGAACTGGCTGCAGTTCAAGGACAAGCCGATCTCGCAGCGAGGCACGGTCGCGGACCAGGAGAAGCTGGATGAAACGCGCTGCGTGTTGGCAATGGTCGAAAACCAGGACTGGAACGTCGGCCGGCTGTTGGCCAGGCTTGACAAACTGAAGCTGAGCGAGAACACCATCGTCGTTTACTTTTCGGACAACGGTCCTAACACGATGCGCTGGACCGGCGGCATGAAAGGCAAGAAGGGACAGACCGATGAAGGAGGCGTGCGCAGCGTCTGCTATATTCGCTGGCCCGGCCAACTGCCTGCGGGGAGCACCGTGACGCCGATCGCCGGCGCCATCGATCTACTGCCCACGCTGACGGCGCTGGCCGGCGTGCCCCGAGTCGGCGACAAACCGCTTGACGGCCGCGACCTCAGCCCCTTACTGCGGGACGCCAAGTCCGACTGGCC
>DASZUP010000468.1:0-14680 GCA_035547635.1 Pirellulales bacterium | reverse complement strand
ACTCCGGATTCGGCCTCACGGCGGAAAAGCGGGCGCTGACGCTCGGCGAGTCTCGGGCGGTACCGCGCCCAGCGCCAATTGCGGTTTGCAAGCGGTTGCCCGCGGCCGCAGAAATCAAGCGAGGCTAAAGGCCTTCGGCTTCGCCGCGCCAATCGGCGTCTTACCGACGAGGCGTCGAATGACGCGAGCCTCTCCGATGCACTCGCTTTACGCGTCGGCGCTCAATAGCCGAGAACGATTAGCAGCAACAAGCGCATCGCCAAACATACGGTCGTCAGGCAACTCCCCGCTGAATGCCCCTCCCGGGGTCATTCATAGCCGGCGGGCACATTGCACGACGCTGCTTCTTCCCTGCCGAATCCGTTGATCGACGTGTCGTGCATCAATTGGGCAGTCCTTGCCAACAGGTGTTCAATTTGCTGATCCAGCAAATCAACCTGGGCGCTCAGGGACTGCGAGAGCTTCAACAGCCGCTCCAACGTCGGTTCGTCGCTATAGCTCATCACGCAACCTCCAGCGCAAAAAAACCCGCGAATCGGGTTACCATGCCTCTTGTTCGCCGCCGAGCTTGCCGCCAAATAGAAGGGGGCAGCTTACCGCGCCGGTCCAAATGCGTACAGACGATTCCGGATCAATAAAAACATTGGCATCGCACCTTATCGCTATCTGCCACTTTGCCGATGCCAGACCTGGCGCTTCGCGGCGGGATCGAATCGGAAATTGATTGGAAGTCTTCGTCCCGACTGACGTTACTAGCTCAAGGATGCTAGCAGAAAAAAAGAAGCCGCCGCCGCTGAAACTCGGGAAGCTACGGAGCTCCCCGACCATCAACGGCAGCGGCTGACGATATTTCAAGCCGGATCAAACGAGCGGTTTCTCCGCATTATTTCGGCGCAGCAGCAAGCTCGCACCGCGCTCGAGCCGGCGATTTCTACTCGCGGGGACGCACAGCGCCGGTCAAGCCGCTGTAGTCGGCCCGATCTTCTGGATGCCACAACGGCACGCCCATTTGAATCCGACGAGCCAGGGTATCCAGCTTTTCAGCCGAACCGGCGGGCGCTTCCGTCGGCACGAATTCGTCGGTTTCCACCGGTGCGAAATCTTCGTCGTGCCCAAACTCCAGAATCGCATCAAACACGTTCCGCATTGCTCTAACAGCTCCGTACCACAAACAACCAACATTGTTACCTTGGGGGTCAGGCCATCACGGCGCTGGAACCGGGGAGACGCTCAACGGGGTTTTACGCTAAGCCGTCTCTGCTCCGATAGAAAAAACCAACCAAGGAGTTACACAAGACGCCATAATCAACGGAAGCATCGTTGTTACGTCGTTCCGTCAGAAGGCGGGATGGCGTCAGTCAGGTAAAGCATCACATTCTTGTCACCGGCCGCCAAAAGTCAAGTTTTCTGACTATTTTTTAAGCCTTGCCGCGGCTGGCTTTACATCAATAAAACCGAATCTGAAGGTAAGAATTCCCATGCCCTGGCTGCAACGAGTCGTACAATTGCCCCCCCAGCGTCGCGGTTTTCACCTGATTTCGCGGGCAATTCTCGACGCTCTGCCCGAGTTGCGACAATTCAACATCGGCCTCTTAAATGTTTTCATCCAACACACTTCCGCGTCGCTCTCAATCAACGAAAATGCCGATCCCGACGTTCCCGAAGATTTGGAGAGCGCTTTCAACTGTATCGCTCCCGAAGACTTTCCCTTTCGTCATACGTGCGAGGGGCCTGACGATATGCCGGCGCACGTGAAGGCTTCGATCTTAGGAAGCTCCGTGACCGTCCCGATCAACTCCGGAAGGCTTTGCCTCGGAACATGGCAAGGCATTTATCTTTGCGAGCACCGCGACCGGGCCAGCGGGCGACGGCTGGTACTAACCGTGCAAGGCGAAACCGAAGAGCCATAAAAATCCCCGGCAGAGGGGAAGGGCCGTTTTCCCTTTTGGACTCCGGCCGTCGACGCTGCGGTCCATTCGCCAAGCCGGCCAGATCAAGCTGCCCGGCGACCGGCCAATTGGGCCAGATCGCCGGCCCAGCATTCGATCCAGGTCGCCTGGTTCGCGTTGCGGTCGATGTGGCCCAAGGCATCCAGCGATCGCTCCGCGCAAGCGAGTGCGAGCTCCTCGTTCAGCTTTCCCCCGGCCAACGCCTGCTCGATGCTGTCGCGCAGTTCCTCGTCTTCGGCCAGGGCGGCGCCTGAGAGGGCGCGGCACAACTGACGGTAGAACTCGACGGCGAAGCTTACGGCCAGGCGGCCGCGGGCGCGACGCGGCGCCGCCTCTTTTCCGCCTTCTTCCACAAAGCCGCCGACCAGTTTGCCGAGCGCCACGCCTTCCAACCGCGGTTCGGCGAGCCGTTGGAACAATTGCCGGCGAAAACCCCAGATGGCCGGATCGACCAGTTCGGCCGCGCGAGCCAGACTCCCCTCGCCAAAGGCGGCCAGCCGCCGCGCCTCTCCGGCTTCGGCGACAAGGCCCTGGCTCACCAGCAAACGCTCCAGCAGCACGGGCTCCAGCGGCCGGAAACGGATGATCTGGGACCGGGAGCGAATGGTGGGCAACTGCCGGTCGACGCTCGTGCCGATCAGGATCAGCACCGATTTCGGCGGCGGCTCCTCCAAGGTCTTGAGCAGGCAGTTCGCCCCTTCCTCGTTCAAATGGTCGGCGTCGTCGATGATCGCAATCCGCCGCCCGCCCATGAAAGGCTTCAAGGAGATGTCATGACACAAGCCTTCGTGCATCCGCCGCTCTCCGCTGCCGATGAGCAGTTCCACGGGAATGGCACTGCGGTCGCGCGGCTTGCTGATCTGCAGCAGGTCCGGATGCGTGCCTGCCGTCACCTGCGAGCACCTGGCGCAGCCGCCGCAAGGTTCGAGAGCCGCCGCAGGACGCGCCTGGCACAACAACGCCTGCGCCAGCTTGACGGCAAAACTGCGCTTTCCAATTCCTTCGGGACCCACAAACAAGAACGTGCTTGCCAACCGGTCTCGATCCAGCGCGCGACGGAATTGCTGGGCGACTTCGTCGTGTCCTTCCAATCCTTGCCAACTCATGGGCGGCGACTCAGCGGCAGAAGATTCCGTGAAACAACGTGAAATTACCGGCGCCGTTTAACGGTACGCCAGTATCCGGCCCGCCAGGCTGCGCAGCTCAGCCTGCACGGCGTCGATCGAGCGGGCGGCATCGACCACCACAATTTTATCCGGGCTGCGGGCGGCTTCGGCAAGATAGCCGGCTCGTAGCGCTGCGCGAAAGGCGTCGCCCTGGCGTTCCATCCGGTCGAGCGGGCGGTCCAGCCGGCTGGCGGCTACCTCTTCAGGAGCATCCAGCACGAAGGTCAAAGTCGGCTCGATGCCGGCCGTCGCAATGGCGCCGACGCGGCGGATGGCCTCCAGATCGAGACCGCCCGCGTAGCCCTGATACACGACGTTCGCCAGCAGGAAGCGGTCGGAAACGACCGTCTTGCCGGCCTTCAGCGCCGGCGCAATGACTTCCTCGACCAACTGGGCGCGGGCGGCCATGTAGAGCAGCATCTCGCTGCGGCGGGCGATCGGCAACGCGCCGCCGGAAGGACTCTCCCCTTCGAGCAGGATGTGGCGGATGGCGTCTCCCAAACGCGTACTGCCCGGATCACGGCAGGCGACGACGTCGTAGCCGGAGCTGCGCAGCCATTCGCAAAACAAGCGCAATTGCGTCGTTTTTCCGCCGCCATCGGCGCCATCCAGGGAGAAGAACATCTTTAAGCCTCAAGCCTCCTGCCTCCAATATATACTTGCTCGACCTCGAGCTCCGGGCTGAGCGTCAACAGGTCGGCGCGTTTGCCCGGCGTCAGGCTGCCGAGCTCTTGATCGCAGCCGGCGATGCGAGCCGGAGTCAGCGACGCCATTCGTACGGCTTCCCAAATCGGCCGTCCGGTGAGCGCGACGAAGGTCCGCACCATGTGGTCCATCCCGCGCGTGCTGGAAGCCAGCGCCAGACCGTCGGGCATTTTGCCGACGCCGTCATGATGAATGAACGGCTCTCCGCCCTCCAGCGGGCCGAACACGTAAGGCCCCTCCGGCATGTCCAAGGCGCGGTTGCAGTCCGTCACCAGCGCCAGCCGGTCGGGCCCCTTGATCTTGAGAGCCAATAGCAGCAAGTCGGGCGAAAGGTGCTTGCCGTCGGCAATGACTTCGGTGGTCAGTTCGTCGAAATACAGGGTCGCTTCCAGCACGCCGCCTTGCATCGGATAGGGCTGACGCTGCCGCAGTTTCGACTTGTCGGACATGGCGCAATACAAGTGGTCGACGTGCCGCACGCCCCAGTTCACCGCTGCGGCCATCTCGGTAAACGTGGCGTGCGTATGTCCGGCGCCGACGCGGACGCCGCGCTCGACGCACGCCCGCGTGAACGCCTCGGCGCCCGGCAGTTCGGGTGCAATCGAGGCCGTGCGGATGGCGTCGGCGTATTCCAGGTACAGTTCGTATTCGGCCGCTTCCGGCGGCCGGACGGGATCCGCCGGGTGACAACCGCGAGCCTCCTTGCGGAAATAGGGCCCGTAGAAATGGGCGCCGAGCACCCGCGCTCGCGGGCCGTCGGCCCGCGCGGCGAACTGCCGGCAAAGCCGCAGCATTGCCAGGATCTGCTCGTGCCTCGCGGCGGTGCTGGTCGGCAACAGGCTCGTCGTGCCGTGGCGCGCGTGCGCCGTCAGCACGGCGCCGAAGGCGGCTTCGTTGCCATCCATGAAATCAGCGCCGGCGCCGCCGTGGACGTGTAAATCAATGAAGCCGGGCGCCAGCAGGCGATTCGCGGCGTCCACCCGCGGAACCTGCGGAGCAACTTGGGGCAGAACCTCGCCTGCTGCTCCTACGGCCGCGATGCGTCCGTCGCGAACATGGATAGCGCCCTGCGGCAACAGGCGATCGGGAAGAATCAGATCGCCCAAGAGAACGAATTCGGCGTGCGGCATGCGTTGAATGGTATCGCTTGCCGCCAGCTCCGACAACCGGCCGGGCAGAGCGCTAACGCCGAGCGCCGCGCCACTCGCCGCCCGTCATGGGCGCCCGCATTGCGCTCCGCCCGCCGCTCGAGCGAAGCTGATTGACGGCGGGCGCCGCCTGGTCGCTGACTCGCAAAACACCGGAATTACGAGGCCGGTCGGCCGGCGTCAGGTTGGGATAGCTCAAACCCGAGTTGCTTCGCTTCGGTTCCGCAGGCGCCGAGCTCAATGCCGGCCCGAAAGCTTGCTCGTCGGGTTGCGAGGCCGGCGGAGCGAACACGGGGCCGGTCGACTCCTGCGGCTGAGGTTCGATGGCCGGCGGCGCCTGCGGCGTCTCGCCAGGCTGGCCTTCGCTCGGCGCCTCCAGATCGAATTGCGGGGCGCCGTTGGGCTCCGCTTCGGGTTCTGAAGCGTTCGGACCTTCGCCGAAGCGGTCTTGCGAGAGTTCTTCTGCAGACAGCTCGCTCTTCTCGAACGGCTCGCCTGGCTGGTTCAAGGTTTGCGGCCAGAGGCCGCGGCTGAAGACTTGGGGCCGCGTGAATCCGTAGTCGACGAACATTGCAGCGTCGCGCTCGCGAGCCCGCTTGCGAGCATCGAAGTAGGCCTTGGCCGGCCAGGGGCCTTCCGCCAGGTACACGCCGTTGTACTCCAGCAACGAGTTCTTGCGGAAATGGACCTGCAGGATGGCGACGTTGTAGTCGACCAACGCCCGGTAGTAGGCGATCTCAGCGTCGGCCAGCCGGCGCTGAGCGTCGAGCAGCATGTCGAGCGTTACGGTGCCGGCGTCGTATCCGGCCTTGACGGCTTCCACCTGCTTGGCCGCCGCCACGCGGCGGTTGAACGTCGTCTGGCTCACCTGGTAGTTGCGGTCCAAGTCACGAATGGAGTTGGTCAGCACGTGAACCAGCTCCAGCTCCTGGTCTTGCAGCAGGGCCCGCGACTGGGCCAGGACCAACTCGGCGTTGCGAACGCCGGCCATCGCCAGACGGAAGCCGATCGGCACCGTCAAGTTCAAGCCGAGCTGCCATTCCTGGTATTGGCCGCCCCAGAGGGTATTCCAGGCGCCCGAGCCGTTGTTGGCCCCGGTGCCCACGGCGTTGGCGTTGAAGGCCTGGCCTTGGTAGTTCACCAACTGGTCGCCGAAACCGCGCCAGCGGTATAAGGCCTGCATGTCCAAGCGAGGCAACAGGTAGTTGCGAGAGGCTTGCAGCTTCAATTCATTCTGCCGGACGATCCACTTCTGGCGGCGAATCTCCACGCTGCGGGTCAAGCCCTCGGGAAGAATCTCGTGCCAGGCGAATTGCACTTCGGCGGTCGTCGGTTCGTCGGCCGGCCGGATCAACCGTCCGTCCGTCGGCGCCAGGCCCATCATGTATCGCAGCCGGCTTTCAGCCGTATAGAGCAAGCCGAGCGAGTTCTCCACCTGGGCTCGGAACAAGAAGTACTGCTCGCGCGCCTGGGCTTCCTTCTCGGCCTCGCCCCCTTTGCTGCCGGCGACGTACAAGGCGTACACCTTACGCCAGGTCTGCAGGGCGCTGTCTCGGCCCGCCTGGACGGCGGCCAGGTTGCGGTAGTTGTAGTACAAGTCCCAGTAGGCACGTTCCACGTCGCTGACCATGTTGCGCACGCCGGCTTCGAAGTCCGCCAACGTGATGTCGACGTTGATGCGGGCCAGCACCACGCCGTTGTAGTTGCCCGGGATCGTGTTGGGATTCAAAAACGAGGTGTTCGTCGCCTGGCCGGCGATCAAGCCGTTGGAGCTGTTGGGACCGGCGATGCGGTTGAATTCCACGCCGGCGCCTTGCAACAACGGATGCCGGAACTCCGCTTCCAGGTCCGTGTTGAAAGAGCTGGGAAACTGGTTGGAACGGTTGTTGTTCTGATCGTAAATCTGGTGATTTCGCACGAACACGCGGCTACCGTCCGCAGTGACCTTGCCAATTTCCGCCTGGAACTGGGCGAAGTCCTGGATGAACACGGGCGGCGTGAAGCCGTTGAAGAACAAGTTCTGCGGCCGGTCGTTCTTTTGCCAGAACATCTGCGAGTTGAACTGCGCATCGAACTGGCTCAAAGCCGCTTCGACGCCGTTGGACGTGTTCGATTCTTGAATGGCCGGGTTGTAGATCGTCTGGGCCGTCTGCGGCTGACCCAACGCCTGGCCGCTCAGGTTCTGCCCTTGCGTCTGCAGCAACTGGCCCGTCGGAGCGATCGTCTGGTTAGACGCAGGCAAACCCGGCGTAAACAACAAACCGCCCAGGTTTCTCAGCACCTTGCTGTTGGCCAGCGCCGTGCGCATGGCTTCTTCCAGCGTCAGATCCCAGATCTCGCGGGCTTCCGGATTACTCAAGGTCAACGGCGCCTTGGCGTTGAGCACGTCGTCGAGCTTGACGGTCTCAATGTCCGGGTACTCGATCTCGGTGGCCATGCCCTTGTAATGGGACATGTCCCCGTCATCGAACAAGTAGATCGGTTTGCTCGGAGTGCATCCGGTAATGGCCGTCATGCTTGCCAGCAAGAAGGCCACGATCGTTCGGAGTCGCCGGCTCATTTTGATGAACACTTCCTGATCCGGGGGGAGAAACTTCCGGGCGACAGCTATCGCGCAGCCCAGACGGAACAATCCGCAAGGCTTGTATCGGCGGCACGACCGGCAAACTTGCAGGAATCCTTACGATCGGCAAAGACAGCCAAGGCGCCCCGCCTTGCAAGAAGGTTGCAACCCCCTCGGATTCACGATTCCGCCGCTCGCCAAAGCGCCCGGTTTGGACAGTCTTCCAACCTGGTTGCCGCGCGAGCATAAAGCAGAAGGTCAAGCCATGCTGCGCAAGGAGCGAAAGCTCGGGAAGATGCCGGCAAGCGGCGTTGACGCCTCAAGCTGCGTCAGCGCGCTCGGAGAAATGGGCGCCTCGACAGCGAATTCCGCTACAAGGCTAGAGGTACATTCCGACGTAGCCGCCTTGCTGGTCGCTTGCCGCTTGAATGCGCTCGATGCGCTCGACCGTTTGAGCGAGATCGCCTGCCGCGATGTAGCGGTCGAACTCCACAGCCACGCTCCTTGGAACCGTCTCCTTGAACCACTGGACGATCGGCTCGGTCAGCCAGTCGCACGTTTCTCTCGCCAGCTCCGCTTCCAGATTGCAGCGGACCGTCTTCTGATCCGCGGCGTCCGTCAGGGCGACCCCTTCGAAGCGGAACTCGAGCAACCCGATGTCCTGATGATTGGTTAAGCGGTAGCTGCAGACGGCGTTATAGAGAAAGTAGGTATTGTGCGACCCATAATCTTCAATGGCGCGTTTGATCCGTTCACAGCGCTCACGGTACTTGGGCGACGCATCCATCGGAATATCGAGCCGGCCGACCGAACGAAGCGGCAGACAGTCAAACGAAATGTCGACGTAGCGATTCATGGCCTGTCATCTCCCATGCGGCGGCTGCTAAGGCGAGGCCTGGCGGACCAGCCGCGACTCGGCGCTCGAGGCTGGTCGCCAACCCAGATTCAGCCACCCTCGATCGGACTGCAATTGTACAAGATCGAGCCGCCCGACGCGTTGCCACTGTCCGGGCAAGATCAGCGGCCGCGACACGAATTCTTCGGGAAAGATCCTGTCGAAGCGGTGTTTCAGCAAGTTGCGAATCCCGATCAGGCGGGTCGGAAGCCGCCGGCCCGAGTTCGGGACGAAGCCGGGCGGAAAGATTTCCAAATCTCCCTGCCGCACCGCCTTGATCTTTCCGTCCTGGTTTTCCAACCGATACCGCGCCGTCACGTCCATGGCAACGTCGAATTGGCGCACATCGGAAGCAAACTCCCGGCCCCGCACGGTGATCGTCGCCATTTGCCGGTCGAGCCGCAGCGTGACCGGGTTGAAAGCGGCAAAGGTGATCGACCAGGGGCCGCGCGATCGATCTTCGTCTTCCAACTGCTCGGGAATGCGCCCCAGGTATCGCACGGCCAAACGCTCGACCTGGTCGCGGTCTAACGTGTGTCCGGCCAGTAAACCGTGCGCAAAGTTATTCGGCAGAGATTCATGGAAGCGAACGGTCAAGTCGCTCCCTGGCGGGACCTCCGGCGGCGGAGAGGGCGCCGCCAGACGGTCCGGTCCGTCGTGCAGGACCGTGAAATGGAGCCGATCAGCCGTCGTGCGGAAGGCCAACTGACGCGGAAACTGCCCGATGCGGACCAGAGGATTGCGGACTTTTTCCAGGTAGTCGGCATTCGACCGCTTGAGTTCGCGGCTGGTCTCGGCGCTCAGCCGTCGGACGAGGCGCTGCTCGGCGTGGCGAGATGCAATGAGCTCGCTCTGCCGCTTCTGGCCGGGAATGCGCCGGCGCGCCGCCTTGCGCACAATGCAATCGACAATGCCTCGCCGCGTCGACCAGACTCCATAAATCCGGCTCCGGGCCGAAGCCGACGCCTGCGGCGGCAGCGAGTGGAAACCGAGCTCGTCGAGCGCTAATTGCTGCCGGCCGACGAGTACCGTGCGACTGGTGCTGCCGATCCGCGCCGGACCGTTGGCTCCGATCGTGCTCGCGCTGTTCGTCGCCTCGAGCGTGGTTTCCAGCACTGCCTTATCGGCGGAGGGCGTCAGCCGCACGCTGACGCTTCCGACTGTGCGGCCTTGCCCGCGAACCGAGGTGCCAAGGATCACGTCGCGCACGGCGTCGACTTCGTCAATTTGTCGGCGGGAGCCGGCCGCAATGAGATCGTCGCTGACGCCCACAAACAAATTGGGACGCGAAAGCCGCTGGCGGATGGCCCGCAGCAAGGGCAGCGCCTGGCGGCGGCGCTCCAGAATGCCAAGCGAGACGCCGGCTCGCTCCAGCGATTCCGAGTCAGCGCTCTTGCCGTAGCTTTCGAGATCTGCGGCAAGACGACCGAGCGATGCGCGGAAGGTCTCTTCGGGCTGCGGATCCGCAAGCGCGGCCGACAGATCGATATAGGTGCGCAACGCCGTTGCAACATTTCGCCAGATCGGCCATTCCAGGCCGGCATGATCCGTCAGGTAGCGGTCATGGATCTGGTCCAGGACTGCCAGATCCGGCGTTGCGCCGGCTCGCAACTGCTGCTGCATCTGGTCCCACTTCAGATATCGCTTCCACGCGACGCCGTTGGCGCCGCCGGTCGCCAGGTAGCGATTGAGCCGGTCGGCAGCTTGCAGCAGGCGCGTCTTAGCCGCGGCCGCTTCGCCCTTCGTGTGAGGGGAGAACGTGCCCTCCGCTTCTTTCGTGAGCGAGGGGAGATCGGCAATCTCGGCAGCCGCGCTTACCGAGCCGGCAGGCGCTACGGAAGCGTCGGGCTTGACCGCCTCGCCCGCAGCGGGCGGTTCGGCGTAAACCAATCCCGCCGCAATAGTTGAAACAAAACAAGCGCCCCAAAAAGGACGCCCGAAAAAATGCTGCATCGAAAACTCCTTGGCGCGCCAAAGGGTGCGCCCATGGTTTACAGTCATAGCATGAAAGAAAAGCCAGGGCTACCAGCCAGCTTTTCTTGGCCAGAAAAAACTGGGCATTCGGTTGATTTTGTCCATTCGCCTTGTTACACCGATAACCACTAACCAGCATATTCACCGCAATTGACAAACTCCACTGATTGACAGCCCATGAAACTTCGCCCGGGGCGTTCTTACCGGTCGTAACGGCCGTTTCCCGCCGCCCTTCGTTTTCCCACGGACGGGCTTGTTCCCCCCACGGCTTCTGAGCCGCTGAACGTCAGCGGTTTCTATCCGTGGCGGCGTTGCCGACGCTCAGGACCACCGGGGTTCTGCGCCGGCGTTGAGTCTTGCAGGCTCGACTTCCGTTGCCCATGAGGAGGTGCCATGCACAAAGTCCGCAATCTGTTCGTTTCCATGCTCGTCTTAGGAGCCCTTGCCCCCGCGTCGGCAAGTCCGCCGAAAGCGCCGGCGCCCGCGCCCGCCGTTGCCGCCCGTACGGCGGAAATCGACTGGTATGACGACTATGCGAAAGCGATGAAGTCGGCGCAATCCCAGCACAAGATGCTGTTGGTCTGGTTTCAAGGCAAGCAGCGCAACGCCACGGCCTGGCAGTTTGAATCGGTGGCGCTCAAGCACCCGAAAGTAATCCAACTGATCGATCGTTATGTGGCGTTGAAAGCGCCGGTCGACGTGCAGATCACCGTGGACGGCAAGCCCACGAAAGTCTTGCAGCATCCGGCATTTGAAGAACTGCACGGCCGTGCCGGCGTAGCCATACTGGATTTCGCCCATCCGGAATCAGAGCATTATGGCAAGGTGGTGACGGCGCTGCCTTTCACGCCCGGCAAGTATTACCGCTTCCAGCCTCATCACCTGGCCGTGGCCCTCGATTTGCCCGCGGGTTCGATCACGCAACGGACGCTGGTGTTTGCCGTGCGCATTCATCCGGAAAAACCCGCCAGCACGGTCGGGAAACTCGACCCCGCGCTGGCCAAAGAAGCTCGCAGTCACTCGCGGTATCAAGCGAGGATTCGCGTGCAGGGCCACCACAATTGGGGGAGGCGATTTCCCCGGCTCAGCGCCCTGCTCCCCTTCGGCCTGCGGGCCCAAGAGGTGGTGGCCGAAAGCTGGCCCCACGAAAGCCTGGTCGACGCCGCAGTCGATTGCGTCGATAGCTGGCGGCACTCGTCCGGGCATTGGAGCGCAGTGCGTGCCCGGCAGCCTCGCTTCGGGTATGATATGCAGCGCGGATCCAACGGCATCTGGTACGCGACCGGCCTGTTTGGCAATCGCCAGTGATCCAAAAAGTTTGGGGAGATCTTCTTCGTCTACGATTGTTTCGCCTGACACGACCAGCGCCGAACCCCCGTCGCAAATTTGCCGCAAGGCGTTTCCGATCGGGGGTTCTTTTTTGATTATGCGGGCGCGGGCGTCGTATTTGATCAACTTTGCCGGGACGGCGCGTTGAAAAAAGTCCACGCGTTGCCAAAACGCATGCTAGGTTTCCCAAAACGGATTCTGCGCGCGGCGGCAATCGCCTCAGTCCGCCCGCGCCGCTGGATCTTGCTCCGCCGCGCTGCTGCGCGCCGCGACTTGGGCGAGATCATCACGTACATGGGTGGAGCATGGACCGAACCAGGAGTCATGGGCGACGGCTGATCATCGCGCTCGGGCTCTGCACCCTGGTCTGCCAGGGCTGCGCTTACGGCCGGCTGCCGCGCATCGATCCATCGGGAGAGCGGTTCTTCATTCCGGGGCCGGTCGCCTACGACGAGGAACCGGCGCCGGGTTGCCCTCACTGCCAGCATCATGAGCTGATCAAGGTGCAGCTTACGCCTTCCAAGATCATCGCCCCCGTCGGCAGCGAAGTGGTGCTGTTGGCGGGCGTTTGCGCCGCCGATGGATACATGTACGCCAACCAGGAAGTGGAGTGGATGCTTGCGCCGGGCGGCGTGGGCCAGTTCATCGGCTTAGGACGCAAGAGCCCGCTGGATTGGCTCACCGGTTTCAATACCTGGCCGCGAAAAGTGAACGGCGCCTACGCCATCGGCGTGACCTCTCCTCGCTACCTCTGCCTGACTCGCGGCACGCCGACGCCGACCGACGATCTGCCTGTGCAACGCGGGCAGGCCTGGATCTCCGTGACCTCGCCGGTCGAAGGGACGAGCTTTGTCACGGCGCACGCTCCCGGCGTCAAGGCATGGGACGGCCATGCCCAGACTTCGACCATCCAGTGGGTCGACGCCGAGTTCGTCTATCCGCCGCCTGCCGTCAATCCTGCCGGCACGAAGCATACGTTTACCACCACCGTCACGCGTCACACCAGCCAGGCGCCGATTGAAGGCTGGCGCGTGCGCTACGAGATCAGCGGCGGCCCCTCCGCCGGCTTCGCGCCCGACGGGGCCCAAGTGGTCGAGGTTCCGACCAACGAGTTCGGCCAGGCGAGCGTCGAGATCTATCAGCTCGAACCGGCTCCCGGGACCAATACGATCGACATCCAGGTGATCCGGCCCGCCAGCGCGACCAGCGGCGGCGAACGTTTCGTGATCGGCAACGGTTCCACGCACAAAACCTGGAGCGCGCCGAGCATCTCCTTGAATAAGTCGGGCCCGGCGCAGGGCTTCGTCGGCGATACGCTGGTCTACCGGCTCGACGTCCGCAATCCCGGCGACCTGACCGCCAAGGAAGTGGTCGTCAGCGACCAACTCTCCGAAGGCATGACCTTTGTCAGCAGCAATCCGCCTGCACAGCCCGCGGGCGGCAGGCTTGAATGGCGTCTTGGCGATCTGCTTGCCGGAGAAGGCCGGACGATCGAAGTCAATTTCCGCGCGGATCGGCCCGGCACGCTTAATAACTGCGCCAGCGTCGCCGCGGCGGGGGGCCTGACGGCGCAGGACTGCGTCGCGACGACGGTGCTCGCGCAGTCGCTGCGAGTCGATGTCAGCGGGCCGACGCAGGTCGCCGTCGGCCAGGAGGCGACGTTCGAAGCTCGCATCACCAACGCCGGCGCCGCGCCGGCGACGGGCTTGATCCTGATCGATCGTTACGATCCCGGCTTGCAGCACGTATCGAACACGAATCCCATGGAGCGCGACCTGGGCGACTTACAACCGGGCGAAACGCGCGTGATTTCCATCACGTTCCGAGCCGCCGTGGCGGGGCGTCTCTGCCACACCGTCGAAGTGCAGGCGGCCGGCGCTCGCGGAGTGCTGGGCAGCGGCGAGGGATGCGTCACGGCCATGGGGCCGGGAGGCGCGCCGCCGGCCGTGGGCGGCGGGGGTGCGCCGCCCCCGAACGCTGCTCCGGCGGCGCCCGCGCAACGTCCCGCGCTAACGCTCAAGAAAACCGGGCCGGACAAGCTGAGCATCGGCGAGATTGCGGAATTCCACATTGAAGTCGCCAACACCGGCAGCGTTCCGGCGACCAGGCTGAAAGTGGTCGACCATTACGATCCGTCGCTGGAGCCCACCAACGCGACGATCGGCTGGAAGTGGACCGGAGCCGACATGGTCTGGGAAGTCGACGAGCTGGCGCCCGGCCAGACGATTCGCTTCCAGGTCAATTGCAAGTGCCTGGCTCAGGCCGCCAAGTCGTGCAACCGGGCGACCGTTTCCTGCCAGGAAGGCGCTCAGGCGAACGACGATGCGTGCCTGGCCATTTCTCCGCCGCCGGGCGGAATCAGCGTCGTGATTGCGGAAGACGCCGACCCGGTGACCGTCGAGGACCAGGCGACTTACAACATTCGCGTCACGAACCACGGGCAGACTTCCGACCGGCAGGTGGTCCTGGTCGTGACCGTGCCGGCCGGCATAACCCCGTTGCATATCGGCACGCAAGGTCCGGGGACGACGAGGGCGACGATCGACGGCCAGACCGTCCGCTTCCCGCCCGTCGCTGAAATGAAACCGGGCGATCGGCTGGACTACAAAGTAAGAGTCCACGCGCAAAAACCGGGCGCCGCCCGCTGCCGGGCGCAAGTGACGTCGCAGAATCTTAAGTCGCCCGTCGTGGTCGAAGAGACCACGCAGGTTATTCAGGGGCGGAATTAACCGACGACGCCGACCGTCTGCCGATGCCCGCGTTCGGCCGACTGGTTGGAAGCAAGCCGAGCTTCGTTCGTCGCTTCGAGAAGATCGATTTCGCGTCCCGGCACGCGTTGCTGCACGTACCGCTTAACGAACTCGACCGTTTCTTCAATGACGTCAGCCTGCACGACCAGCAGTTCGCCGGGTTGAGCGGTCTGCAAAGCCTGCTCGACGGCCCGCAAGGCG
>DASZUP010000467.1:0-3577 GCA_035547635.1 Pirellulales bacterium | reverse complement strand
CTTCATGCTCCAGCCGTGATCGGTCAACTCTGCCGCCAGCCAGTCGAGCAGTTCGGGATGCGAGCGGGGCCGGGCCCGCATGCCGAATTCGGAAACGCTCGGCACGAGCCCGCGGCCGAAATGACGTTCCCAAATGTGATTCACCGCCACGCGCGCCGTTCGCGGGTTCTGCGCGTCGGCAATCCAGCGAGCCAGCGCCAGCCGCCGGCCCGTACTTTGCCGAGGATAAATCTCGCCCAAGTGTGAATACTCGGCGCTGGTTTTCTGCTGCGCCTGGCGGGCTTTTTCCAGCGCCGATTTGGCTGCGGCGAGTTTCTTTTCGTCCGGCGCCGGTTGCGATTCAATCTCGAACAGCTCGGATTCCGCCTGTTTGAGTTCGAGCTGCTTCTCCGCACGCGATGCCGCCTGGGCCAGCGCTTCAAAGTCCTGCCTTTGCTGCAGACGCGCCTCTTCGGCGGCGATGCGAGCCGTCAACGATGCCGATTCCGCTTCGGCGACGCTCAGCCGCCGCGCGGCCAGCTCTCGCCCGGCTTGCGTCGCTTTCAACTCGGCTCCAAGATCCTCGTCGGTCAGCTCTTCGAACGGCGGCTTCTTGCGTTCATTCGCGGCCGTGGCAAGCTGAAACTCATCCGGCAGCCGCTCGATCAGCACCTCATCGAATTCGGCCGCTCCGCTGTGCGTCCAGAGCGCGAAACCGCCGCGGCGTCGCTCCAGCGGCAACTGGTAGAGGATCTTCAGTTCTTTGTTCAGCCAGACGTTGAGCTGCCGGTCGCGGACGGCGATTTCCACCGTTTGCGGCGAGCCAATTTCGATCGTGGCCGGGAAAACGCCCGCCGATGGATAGGCCTCGACGCCGTTGTCGCGATGGAAGGCCTGAATCGCCGACTTGCCGCTGCTGGAGTACGTGTAGATCGCCTGCCATGATTGACGATCGACGACGTCAAAGGCGACGCCGACCGAATGAATCGATCCCTCAGGTCGATGCGTGTAGCGAATGCGGGCGCGAAAGTCACGCGGCAGCTCTTGCGGCGCGACGATCGTCAGAAACGAGCCGACCTGCGCTTCGACCAGCTTGCCGTCTCGATACTCCCAGGCGCCGCTGAGCGGCGTCCATACGCCGGGCCGCTCGGCGGAGAAATCGTCTCGCAATACGACTTCCGCCGCCGGCGTTGGCGTTGCCGCTTCGCCCTTGTTGAACGCTTGCAGCTTTCTTTCCGCGGCCGCAACGCGAGCGTCGGCCGTTGAGATTTCCGCTTCGGCGGCGGCGATTTTCTTGGCGTCCATGTCTCGCATGCCGCTGACGATCTGCGGCCGCAGGGCGGGAAAGTAGCTTTCCGCCGGCAACTCCACCGGGTCTATAGTCAAGCTCGTATGGCCGAGCGCTTCAATCACGCCCGGCTCAAGGGGATGTTCTTTATCCGGATAGCGGTCGTCGCCGCGCTCGAAGACGTACGTGGCGGCGCTTAGATCCTTATCGTAGACCCGCGCAAGGCCGTCCTCGAGAACCATGCCGAGCGTGGCGTCTTTCTGCAAGTCTGTCTCGGCCGACAGGCGGTCGGTGCGGAAATCATGCGGCTCGAAGAAGGCCCGAAAGCGGTAATACTCCCGCTGCGAGATTGGATCGAACTTGTGGTCGTGGCAGCGTGCGCACTTGAGCGAGACGGCCAGAAAGCCCATCGCGGTATGCTCGACCATCTCCCGCATCCAGACGTTGCGGTCGAACTTGTACCAGTTGCGGCCGAGAAAGCCCGTGGCCGGCAAAACGTCGGCATCGCCCGGCGCCGCCTCGTCGCCGGCCAGCATCTCGACGATCATTCGATCGTAGCCTTTGTCGGCGTTGAGCGAGTCGACGATCCAATCTCGCCAACGCCAGATGTGCCGCTGGCTGTAGCGGATCTCGTTGATGCCCCGGCTGCCATACCAGTCGCTGTATCGCCACACGTCCATCCAGTGCCGCCCCCAGCGCTGGCCGTATTGCGGGCTCTCCAGCAGACGATCCGCCACTCGCTCGTATGCGTCCGGCGATGGGTCAGCCAAAAACGCTTGCAGTTCCTCTCGCTTGGGCGGCAGACCGATCAGGTCGACATACACGCGCCGCAGCAGCGTTGCTTTTGCCGCTTCGGGACGGGGCGTCAGGCCGAACTCGGCGTGTTTGGCGGCGATGAATGAATCGATCGGGTTAAGCGCCCCCGCCGCGTTGTCCAGATGCGGAATTGTCGGCCTCTTGGCCGGCAGGTGCGACCAGTGCTGGCGAGGATCGGCGATGAATTCCTCTCGCTCAGGCGACCTGGCGCCTTGGGCGATCCACGCGCGCAGCAGGGCGATCTCGGCCGCTTTCAGCGGAGTCCCTTCGCCGTCGGGCGGCATGCGCTCCGCCGGTTCCGCAGACACGCGCTCCAGCAGCAGGCTTTCGTCGGGTTTGTCGGGCACAAGCGCGGGCCCTGAGTCCCCGCCTTTGCGGATCAACTGCGAGGCGTCGAGTCGCAGCCCGGCTTCTTGTTTCAATGCGCCGTGGCAGGCCGCGCATTTGTGTTCCAACAGCGGCTTAATGTCGCGAACGTAGTCGACCTGTTCCATCGCGGCCGGCCGAGTTGCAACGGGTTGCTCGGCAACGGCGCAAGGGTGGGGCGCCGCCCAGATTGCCGCAAATAAAATGGCGCGTGCCGGTTTCATGGGGGACTCACAAGTCCAATCCAAGTTGATTGATGCGTCTATCCTACCGCGGATTGCGCCCCCGGTGCAATCGTTTGTGTTTGCGGGCAGGCGGGGGGCTCGGTTTGATATTGGGTCGGCCAAAGCGAGGTCTGGAACGAGCGAGATCCTCGTCATGCTCGAGTTGTCCAACCTGGGGCATTCCGGTATTCTTGCAGTGATGGAATACTAAGCGGCTCTGCCGCTGCTGTTTGCTGCTTTCGATTGCTGTCACGCCCCCCGATTGCGCCACCGTGGTGAGTATTCAGCCTTTGACGTCTGAGCGAGTTTGCGGTCGCATTGCGGCTGCGAAATGGCGCGTCTTGGCGAACCTCACGCCAGGCGTCACGCCGCCCTGATCTCTGCCTGCCGAGCGGCTGCGGTCTCGGCTCGAGCGTCGCATGCTCGCTCAATGCGAGGCGTCGCGGATTCCTTCCTTTGCCGGCGGCTCCGGTAAGTTTGCGAAATCCAGCGTTCTCCTCGGGCGGAAGGCATGGATGGCGCCAGCAGCGCAAAGGAGTGAACGTAGCGGAATCGGTGACGATTCCGTGGCCCTGCGGTGATGCCGACGGAACTCTCACGCCTTTCCGCTACCGGAAGGCTCGAATGGCAAGGGCGGCGGCAACGAACGGACAGGGACGTTGGCATTCGACGAGCTTCGCTATCTTCGGTTCTAACCTCGACAACCTGATCATCCCAAAGAACAGAAAGCGTTGGTTTCAGACAACACGATGAGCGACATCAACCCTCTGGTCCAACGTGAAGCAGCTCGACGACGCACGTTTGCCATCATCTCCCACCCCGACGCCGGCAAAACAACGTTGACGGAAAAGTTGCTGCTGTTTGGCGGACGATTAGACGTCGCCGGCGCCGTCCGCGGACGCAA
>DASZUP010000466.1:0-10415 GCA_035547635.1 Pirellulales bacterium | reverse complement strand
GGCGGATTGGCGAAGTACATCTATGTGTTCTTCGCGTTGTGCTTTCTGACCACGTTGTCGTTCTTGACCTATTCGGAGTACTGGCCGCAGTCGCTGGCCGACGCCAGCGTCAAGCGAATGTTCATGATGGCCGTGTCGTGCACCAAGGCCATGCTGGTGATCCTGTTCTTCATGCACGTCAAGTACGAAGCCAACTGGAAGTACGTGCTGACGATTCCCGCTTCGATGATGTCCGTGTTCCTGATGCTGGCGCTGGTGCCTGATATCGGCGCTCGCGTCAACGGCATGTTCGGCTACGGCGGCCGCTATTCTTCCGAGCGGTTCGAGCACGTCGGCAAAGAATCCGACGTCGAAGCCATGTTGGCCGCCTCGCGGGCAATCAGTCCGGCGGAACACGGCGCCGAAGCCGAACACGAACCCGGCTCGGTGGAAGAAACCGTCAACGAGGCTCAGGAATCCGAAGCAAAGGCTGAGGAAAAGGCCGCCGAAAAGAAAGCCGAAGCAGAACAGAAAGCCGAGAAAGAAGCCGACGAGTGAGTGCCGGCGCGCCGCGGCTGCGTGCAAACACGGAAGGTTGCCGGAAGCGGTCCCTAGCGACGTCGCTCGAGCGCAACCATATTCTGAAATGATCATGAATGTCTCAGCCGCCGTTTCCGTCTCGCGGCTGGCCCATCGCTATGGCGAGCGGCAGGCGATCGTCTCGCTCGACTTGGAGGTGCCCCGCGGCGAAATCTTTGCGCTGCTCGGTCCCAACGGCGGCGGCAAGACGACCTTATTCCGCCTGCTTTCCACCCTGATTCCGTTGCAGCAGGGGCAGGTCGAAGTCCTCGGCTTCAACGTCGCACGCCAGACCGCTGAAGTTCGCCGGCGGATCGGCGTGGTGTTTCAAGCGCCCAGTCTCGATAAGAAACTCACCGTCGCCGAAAACCTGCGGCATCAAGGCCATCTGTACGGCATGTCGGGCGCCGCCTTGCGCCGCCGTCAGGACGAAATGCTGGCTCGCTTGGGCTTGAGCGACCGCCGCGGCGAACTGGTCGAAACCCTCTCCGGCGGGATGCGTCGTCGCGTAGAATTAGCCAAGGGCATGCTGCACGCGCCCGAGTTGCTATTGCTGGACGAACCCAGCACCGGGCTCGATCCCGGCGCGCGCAGCGATCTTTGGGATTATTTGCAACAAGTTCGCGCGGAAGACGGCGTAACCGTAGTGTTGACCACTCACCTTCTGGAAGAAGCCGACAAGGCCGACCGCCTGGCCATTTTGAACGCCGGTTCGCTGGTGGCGCTGGACACGCCCGACGCACTGCGGGCCGGCGTCGGCGGCGACTCGCTGGTGATCGAAACCGACGAACCGGACGACCTGGCGGCGGCCATCCGCGAGCGCTTCGATTATCCCGCCGCCGTCGTAGACGGCAGCGTGCGACTGGAACGCCCGGACGCTCCTCAGTTGGTTGCGAGCTTGTTCGAGGCCTTCCCGGGCCGCATGCGGACCATCACGCTGGGCCGCCCGACGTTGGAGGACGTGTTCATCGCCCGCACCGGGCATCGCTTCTGGCACGAGCGCCGGGAGGCTGCCGGTGAGTAGCGTACTGGAGACAGGCACAGAAACGCGCGCGGCGTTGCAGACCCGGCCATGGCTGGCGGTCGGCACGCTCTGTACGCGTGAGCTCGTGCGGTTCGCCCGGCAGCGCAATCGCGTGTTCGGGGCGATCGGCCAGCCGGTGTTGTTCTGGGTGTTGTTCGGCGCGGGGCTGGGGCCTTCGTTCCGGCTGCCCGGCGGCGGAGGCGACGTGAGCTATCGGGAATACTTCTTTCCCGGTGCGCTGGTGCTAATCCTGCTGTTTACCGCCATCTTCGCGACGATTTCGATCATCGAAGACCGCCGCGAAGGGTTCCTCCAATCGGTGCTCATCGCTCCGACGCCGCGCTGGTCGCTGGTGTTCGGCAAACTACTGGGCGGCGCCTTGATCGCCCTGGTTCAAGGGCTCGTGTTTCTAGCGCTCGGGCTGACAGTCGGGCTGAAGTTCAGTGCGGTCTCGCTGGCTGCCATCACGCTGTTTTCGTTTTTGATCTCGCTGGCGCTGACCGGCCTGGGCTTTATCATCGCCTGGCGGCTCGACTCGACGCAGGGCTTTCATGCCATCATGAGCGTGTTCTTGATGCCAATGTGGCTGCTTTCCGGAGCGTTCTTTCCCGCGGACCCGCACGGTTCGACGGGCGCCGCAATCCTGGCCTGGATCATTCGCCTCAACCCGTTGACGTACGGCGTAGCCGGCCTGAGGCGATTATTGTATTGGAACGCCGGCGAGGCGTCGCTGCCGGCCGACTTGCCATCCCTGAGCGTATGCTGGCTGGTCGTACTCGTGTTCGCAGCGACCACGTTCGCCCTCTCGTGGCAAGCCGCCGGAAAACGCACCACGGGCGATCTGCTCTAAAGCTTGTAGAATAATTTCTTCGATCGTTGGAATTCAGAGACTGCAGCGGGGCCTTGGGAGAATCGACGATGTCGACTGGCGTAAGAGTGTGGCTCTCCTTATTACTGGCGCTGACGGGGGCGTACGGTTCGTACTCGTTCTGGCGCGCCTATCAGGCCCATGCGGCCGATGCCGCCGAGTCGGCGCCGGCCAGCGCGGCGACCAAGACGGGCAAGCCCGAACTGCCTCCCGTTCAACTAGAGAAGTTCACTTTCACCGATGCCGACGGCAAGCCCTTTCCGATGAAGAATCTGGAAGGCAAAGTCTGGGCGGCCAGCTACTTCTTCGCTACCTGCCCGGGCTTTTGCCTGCAGATGAACTACGAGATCGTCGGCATCGCCGAAGAACTGCACGACCTCGACGTGACGTTCGTCAGCTTCACGGTCGATCCCGAGACCGATACGCCCGAAGAGCTCAAGGCCTACGCCGGCAAGCTCAAAGCCGATCCCAAGCAGTGGAAGTTCCTGACGGGCGATCCTGAAAAAATCCGCGAATTCGGCCAAGGCTCGCTCAAGATGCCGGCGACCAAGGAACACAACGACAAGCTGGTGCTGGTCGGCGCCGACGGACGCGTGGTCGGCTGGTATTCGACCCGCAACTCGCTGATGGTCAAAAAGTTCAAGCGTAAAGTTCGCGAGTTGCTCGGCGCCGACGCCGATTCAGGCGAGAGCGAGGCGAAGTCGTCGGCGGACGAAGGAGACGCTTCGTAATGTTTCCGACGCCGGCCGTGCTGCTGGCCTTTTCCATCAAAGATCTGCCCGCGGTCAACGCGGCGCTGAACGCGGCGGCGACCATCCTGCTCGTCGTCGGCTTCGTGCTGATCAAACAGCGGCGAGAGTCGGCGCACAAGACCACCATGTTGGCGGCGTTCGGCGTTTCCGTGGCGTTTCTGGCCTGCTACCTGACGTACCATCTCACGCCGGGCAACGCCATGCGCAAGTTCACGGAACCGCCTCCCGTGCGCTACGTGTATTACGTCATTCTGTTTACGCACATCGTGCTGGCGGCCGCGGTGCCGGTGTTGGCGTTGACCACCATTTATCTCGGTTTTCGCGATCGCCGGGCGGCGCACCGCAAGCTGGCGCGCTGGACGTTCCCCATCTGGCTCTACGTATCCGTCACCGGCGTGGTGATTTACGTCATGCTGTATCATCTCTACCCGCCCTCGGCGCCAGGCCTTATAATCGAGTAGTCGCCTACCCAGGAGTCTTGCCGCCAGGCGGGACGTTTGCCATGCAAGCCAGTAAACTCGCTCCACGAACGAATCGCCTCCACTCAGCGACGGCCAAGTTTGCGCGTGCAGCCGTTTTCGCGTTGTCGTGCGCGGTCGTGCTGGCATGCACGGCCGTGGCCGAAGCGTGCCCCACGTGCAAGTACGCGCTGGGCAGCGGCGAAGATCATTTCATCAACGCCTGGGCGCTGAGCATCGTATTCATGCTGATGATGCCGTTTTTGATCGCCGGCTCATTGAGCGCGTACATGTACTATCTGGTGCGATGCGCTCGCGCGGAACAAGCCGCCAAGCAAGCTGCGGCGGAAGCGGCCGGCGGCGTTCCTTTCGAAACAGGCGGCAACGCCGAGGCCCGCGAGCACGAGACGGCCGGCGTCTGACTCAGTCGCGCAGCGTGGGCTCAGTCGCGCAGCGTGGGCTCAGGCCGAGGATCGGAATTCATCTGGCCCGGCTTCTCTTTTTCACTGTGCGGGTCCAGGTACTCGTCCATGCCCAGCCAGAGACTGCGCGCGTATCGAAAGAACCACAGCGGAAACAGCACGCAGAACGCCATCAACGCGGCCAGCACGATTTGCTGCGACGCCTCGACGCCGAAATACAGCGCGAAAAAGGCGATCGTCACCAGCAGCGCGGTCAGCCCGTAATTGAAATAGATCGAACCCAAATAAAAGCCGGGTTCGCGGTCAAAGGGCAACTCGCAGGCGGAACATTTCGGCCACATGCTGAACCAGCCGCGGAACAGCCGCGTCCGCCCGCAGCGCGGGCAACGCAACCGGCAACTGCGGAAAAAGGTGGTCCAAAATGACATGCCGCTGGGTTCCCCAATTGCCGCGGGAATGCCTTGGGATGAATCTGCACGCCATGGCGATTCTCGCTGGATTGTTTTCAGCTTAAGCTTCCTGCCGGCGACTGCCTATCCCCTCCCGGCGCCGCGCCGTTTGCATTAAGATGTCGCTCCTGCGGCCCGCCGGTATTCGGGCCCGCATGGTCCCGAATTTCCAATGCTACCGATGCGCGCTTTTGGCCGGCTCCTGCAACATCTTGGCTTGATCATCCCGCCCCTGGCCATCGTCCTGCAACTGGCCAATACGATCCAGGTGCGGCAGATGCTCGTCATGTGGGTGGCCGCCATGTGCCTGTTCTGGATTGGCCGCCTGCTGGAGGGATATGGCGGGCAGAACGAAGGCTAAGGGGCGAATCGCCGCAGAATCAGGCCTTCGCCGGTGCTCGGCGCCCCCGCCCGGTCCTGGGCGGCCGGCTGCAATTCCCAGCCTTCATCCTCACTGGCCGGCTGTGCTTTCCCCTTGGCCGTGCTCTCCCTATACTAAGCTAGGGCTTATACATACGGTCAGAAAAGGGAACGCATGCGCTGGGTCAGGCGAGCGAGATGGCTTTCGCTGGGGATGTTGCTCCTCGCGTCAGCCGCGGTGCAGGCTCAGCCTCCTGGCATAGGACAGTACGAGCTCTCCGATACGATTCGGCTGGATGAAGCCGACGCAGCCACGCGAACTCACCTGGAGCAAGCCCGGGCGTTTGTCAGCAACCAGCAATGGGACGAGGCCGTTGAGATCCTCAGGCAACTGGCCGAGAACCATGGCGGCAAGGTGATCGGCCTGACGCCGCGACGCTTCATCAGCGTTCGCGATTACTGCCATCTGCTGCTGTCCGGTCTCCCGGCAGAGGCGTTAACGCTCTATCGCAGCCGCGTCGATCCTCAAGCCGAGCGCTGGTATCAGCAGGGCGTCCGGGAACACCGCGCCGAACCGCTGCGGGCGATCGTCGAACAGTTGTTCTGCAGCAGTTGGGGCGACGAGGCTTTGTCTGCACTTGGCGAGTTCGCCTTAGAGCAGGGCGATTACGGCAACGCCCGCGGCTACTGGCAGCGCATTCTGCCGCCGGAGTACTGGCTGAAGTGCGAGCCCGCGCTGGCGCGCGAGGACGGCGTTCCTGCCGTGCTGGTTTATCCCGACACCGATCTGCCGCTGGCCGACGTGCGCGCCCGGTTGGTGCTGTTACTCATCCTGGAGGGCGACGCCGAGGCAGCGCAGCAGGCGCTCGACGCTTTCGTGCAGGAGTACGGGCAGGCAGAGGGCAAACTCGCCGGGCGGCAGACCGAGTACGCGCCCCGCTTGCAAGAGCTATTGAACGACAGCCGGCAGTGGCCTGTTCCGCAAACGAGCGGCGACTGGCCGACGTTCGGCGGCTCTCCAGCGCGGAACAAGGTTATGCCGCATACGATCGAACTCGGCGCCTTGCGCTGGCGCCAGCCGTTGGAACCGGCGCCCGCGCCCGATTTCGGTTACACGGTGCGTCGCGTCGCGGAACGCAAGGACGCGATGCTCAGTTACCATCCGTTGCTGGTCGACGGGCTGGTGCTGGTCAACAGCGCGAACGAGATCCTGGCGTTCAATGCTCAAACCGGCGCGCCCGCCTGGAGCGATGATCCGACGATCTTCAAGTATCATCCGCCCGGTGCGCAGCCGAGCGGCCGCCACAGCAGCCTGGGCGCCGCGCGGTTCACCATGACCGCATTTCGCCATCGGCTCTACGCCCGGATGGGCAATCCGGTGACGGGCGGAGTGAACGATACGTTCGGCCAGCCGCGTCCCGGCTTTCTGATTTGTCTTGACCTGGAAGCCCAAGGCAAGGTGCTCTGGGATTCGCGGCGGCCGTTGCCGCGCGAGGAAGGCTGGACGTTTGAAGGTTCGCCCGTGACCGACGGCGTGAACGTCTACGTCGCCATGCGGCGCAGCGGCGTGCAGCCCCAAGCGTACGTTGCCTGTCTCGATGCCGAACAAGGCCGCTTGCGCTGGCGGCGGCTGATATGCAGCGCCGAGTCGCCCGCCCAGGGGCAGGCGGAGGAAATCACGCACAACCTGCTCACGCTCGATCACGGCACTCTGTATTACAGCACCAACCTGGGCGCCATCGCCGCCCTCGACGCTCGCGACGGACAGCCCAAGTGGATCAGCCGGTATCCGCGGGTCAAGTCGATCGACGTCAACGATCGCGCCAAACATCTCTACCGGGATCTGACTCCTTGCTTGTACGACCGCGGCGTGGTCTATGCCGCTCCGGCCGATTGCCGCGCGGTGCTGGCGTTTGACGCTTCGAACGGATTGCTGCTGTGGCACGCCCCGCACCCGGAAGACGCCGTCCACTTGCTCGGCGTCGGCGGCGGCAACTTGATCGTCAGCGGCGACAAGCTGTGGTGGCTCGACGCGAGAACGGGCAAGGCCGTCCGCGATCCGTTCCCCGCTTCCTCGCAGCCCAAGGGATTCGGCCGCGGCGTTCTGGCGGGCGATCTGGTCTACTGGCCTACGCAGACGATGATCTACGTCTTCGATCAGCGCACCGGCCAGCCAAGAGCGACGATCGAGCTCTCCACGCGGGGCACGGACATCGGCGGCGGCAACTTGCTGGTCAACGGCGACTCGCTGTTGATCGCCTCCAGTAACGAACTGCTGGCGTTCAGTCCATTCAGCGGCCGTCGCGACGGGCGGGACTCCGATGGAGCAACGCCGGAGAGACGCGAGATTTCCTACCACGACTTGGGAACCGATGAACATGCCCGCAGACGATGATCTCCAGGCCGTCCAGAAGCTCAACCACGCCTATCGGCGGATCACCGACGAACTGTCGAAGGTGATCGTCGGACAGCAGCACGTGATCGAAGAACTGCTGGTGGCCATGTTCGCCCGGGGGCACTGCCTGCTGGTTGGCGTGCCGGGATTGGCCAAGACGCTCTTGATCCGCACGCTCGCCGATACGTTGTCGCTCAAATTCAGCCGCATCCAGTTCACGCCCGATCTGATGCCTTCCGACATCACCGGCACCGAGGTGATCCAGGAAGACAAAATGTCGGGCGTACGGGAATTTCGCTTTATCGAAGGCCCGATCTTCGGCAACGTGATCCTGGCCGACGAGATCAATCGCACGCCTCCCAAAACCCAGGCGGCGCTGCTGGAAGCCATGCAGGAACACCAGGTCACCGTCGGCGGCACGCGGCGCCCGCTGGCCGAACCGTTCTTCGTGCTGGCCACGCAGAACCCGATCGAGCAGGAAGGCACTTACCCGCTGCCCGAGGCGCAGCTCGACCGCTTCATGTTTAACATCTTCGTCGACTATCCCAGCGAGGACGAAGAGTTCCAGATCGTCAAGCGCACGACGGCGGCCGTGGAAAATCAGCTGACGGCCACGTTGTCGGGCGAGGAAATCATCTCGCTGCAACAGATTGTGCGGCGAGTGCCCGTGGCCGACCACGTCACGCGCTACGCTTTGAAATTCACGCGGCTCACGCGTCGCGAACAAGGGGAAGTTCCCGACTTCGTCCGCGACTATGTCAGTTGGGGCGCCGGTCCGCGCGCCAGCCAGTACCTGGTGCTGGGCGCCAAGGCCCGGGCCGTGCTGCACGGCCGATTTTACGCCGGCTGCGAAGACGTGCGCGCCGTGGCCCACCCGGTCTTGCGGCACCGGATCATCACCAATTTCAACGCCGAAGCCGAGGGCATCAAGTCCGACGACATTATCGAAAAGCTGATCAACGTCATCCCGGCGGCCGACGAAGAGATCGCGAGTGGAAAACTACCAGAAGTATTTAAATCCGCAGACGCTGGCTAAGCTCGAAGGCCTCGAACTCCGCGCCCGGCTGATCGTGGAAGGCTACGTGTCGGGCGTACACCGCAGCCCTTACCACGGCTTCTCGATCGAGTTCGCGGAGCACCGCGAGTACGTGCCCGGCGACGACTTGCGCTACGTCGACTGGAAAGTCTTCGGCAAGACGGACAAGGTCTACCTCAAGCAGTACGAGGAAGAGACCAACCTGGTCAGCTACCTGCTGCTCGACACGAGCGAAAGCATGCGCTACCGCAGCGACGGCGCCGCGCTTTCCAAGCTGGAATACGCTCAGTGCGTGGCAGGGGCGCTCTCGTACCTCATTCTGCAGCAGCAAGACAGCGTCGGCCTGGTCACGTTCGACAGCGAGATCCGCTCGCTGATTCGGGCCAGCAGCAATCCCTCGCACCTGAAGACGCTGCTGCACGTGATGGAACAATCGCAGGCTGAACGGAAGACGGCCACGGGGCCGATCTTTCACGACCTGGCCGAGCGGCTCAAGAAGCGCGGCATCGTGATCGTGCTCAGCGACTTGTTCGACGACGTGCCCTCGATGCTGGCCGGGCTGAAGCACTTCCGGCACCGCCGGCACGAGGTGATCTTATTCCACGTGCTCGACCCGGCCGAATTGGATTTCCCCTTTCGCCAGCCGATGCTGTTCAAAGGCCTGGAGCAGTGGCCCGAAGTGCTGGCCGACCCCCGCGGGCTGCGCAAAGCGTACCTGGCCGAGTTCCACAAGTTTTTGCACGCCGTCAAGCTCGGCTGCCGCAGCCAGCGGATCGATTACGTCGAGATGCGCACCGACCAGCCGCTCGACGTCGCCATTTCGAGTTATCTGTCGTCGAGAATGATGCGGACGAAATAGGCGGCGGGCTCCAAAGGCAAGGTCAAAGGCCGGGGCAAACATCCGTGCGCGAAGGAAGCATAGGCGTCGATCAAGCCCTGCCGGGAGTTTCCATTTTGATCCATCCGGCTTTAGGCTTGGGCGGAAACAAAGAGCTGCGTCCCCTTTCTTTTCCACATCCCTGCACTCTTGGCATGCCTTGCTGATATAATGGAGAGGCCAGCCGCGGGATGAATTTCAGCGAGATCGCGCCATGCCGATACACGATTGGAAACGAGTGCCGCCGGGAATCTTTCACGATTTCCACCAAGAGTGGTCCGTGGCACTGAAGCATGCCCTCAATGGCATCTTGCCGCCGCCCTATTATGCACTCATCGAACAAGCGAAGTCCGGTCGCTATCCCGGCGTGCTGACTTTCCAGACGACGGAAACGGGCAAAGAAAGGGACGACGAGGGCTCAGGTTTGTCGCGATCGAACGGCGAGATATTGACGTTGGCCGAGGATCCGCCGCGCGTCAGCATCACCGCGGTGATTGAAGCCGATGTCTATGCGGAAAAGGCGAATCGAGTCGTTGTGCTGAATGATGCCGACGAGGTAATCGCCGTGCTCGAAGTCGTTTCTCCGGGGAACAAGGCGAACTTGGACGGATTCAACCAGTTCGTCGACAAGGCGCTGCAATTCATCCGCACAGGCATTCACTTCTTTTTTATCGATCTCTTCCCGCCTACGTCTCGCGATCCGCAGGGACTGCACGCGGCCATCTGGTCGGAGATGACGGAATACGACTTCCAGTTGCCCGACGGCAAGCCGCTGACGGTGGCCAGCTACTCCTGCGGCGTCGCCAGGCAAGCGTTTATGGAAGCGGTCGCCGTCGGCGATCCTCTGCCGGCAATGCCGCTGTTTCTGCAAGCCGACCGTTACGTACTAGTGCCGCTTGAGGCAACCTATCAATTGGCCTTCGATGCCCTGCCGAAACGCTGGCGCGACGTGCTCGCGCCGTCATAGCCTTCCGGGAATCCAAGAGAAGGACAGCCTAGAACACCCATCCTTTCCCGGTCGGCGGCGCGATCAAAGAATGCGCAGAATTGCGATCGACGTTTCTTCGATGCTCGTTGCGGGCGCGCAGCTAGTCGTCCGCTCGACGCTGCATAGGTGGTTGCGTCGCGCTAAACTGTGGGTATCCAGGTTTCCCGACTCTAGGTTTCCCGACGCACAAGCGTGGTCAAGGCGTGCAGGCTAATGCGAGAGGCTCAG
>DASZUP010000465.1:0-1608 GCA_035547635.1 Pirellulales bacterium | reverse complement strand
GAGCCTCCGCTTGCTCGTAACGATGGGCCATTTTCCTGGTATGTGCCCAGCAATCCATTGTCCGCCATACGTTAGCAAAGCAGGCGCCGTACGTTCCTTCGCGAGGCATCAGAAGGAAGCAGCCGGTTCGGATTTTCAATGGGGCCGGCGCGGCTGGCGCCTTAAACCGTGTTTAGAAATGAGGATACCGCCTAGGCCCCAGAAACGGCGAGCCGGATGTTCTTTGCGAAATGGTGAATTCCTTCACGCTTCGCTGCGCGAGACCAAAAGTCAATTTGGGCGAAATGCCCCCGGCGCCGGGAGATCCCTTCCCAATGGATTTGCTTAGATTAGATCGCTCGAGCAGACGAATTCCTTGGCAGTCGAACTCTCCGGTCTGTTTCCACAGCCAAGCGGAACCTTGCGCTCGGCGGCGTTCTTGTCGGCGGGAATCGTCAATTCCGCCGGCGCTTGCACTCCGGCCGGCAGGCCTGCGACGGCCACTGCGATCGGTCCCTTCCAACCGCCGCGGCGAGCGATCTTGATAGTCTATTACGTCGAGACGCCAACGAGCACGTTCAGCCGTTGCGGAGCATCGAGACTGAAGTCGGCCGTGGCACGAGCCACAATGAACCAATAGGCGGCCGCCTGCGGCCGGCCAGGCGGGCGCTACTGTAGCAGACTCCAACCACCAGCGACGGCACCATGCCCGGGATCACCACGGAATGACGCCAGAGTAACGGCCACCCATAAGATTGGTTCTGCCGACCACGCGCAGATTCGCGGAGGAGGTCAGAGCGTCTACGCGGCGTTGGCTGATTTCGTTGCTCAAATTAGCGAGCACGATCAGGGCCGCCGCAACGAACAGCACAACGAGCGTCAACGCCCGCGGGCGATAGCGCGCGAAAGCGGCAGCGAAGGGGCGGATCGTCGATCTGTTTGCGGCGGCCTGCATGGCTCTCGCCCGCGTCCCGGCCCGCAAGGGGCCAGGACGCAGGCATCAAATGTTCCGGCAAGGATTAGCGTCAGGCTAGCTCAGCTCCCCGACCAGCTTCTGCACGGGCCATGGCAGAACTCGCACGAAGCGCAGCCCCAACTCGGTCGGAACACGAACCGGCCCGAGCCCAAATCGTCGAGGTACGCTCGGATCACGGAAAACAGCTGCCGAAAATGCTGGTTGTCGCGCGCCGGATACCGATGAAAATTGGCTTGCGGCGTCTTGATCTTCACCAGGCTGCGAATCTCCAGCCCTGCCTCCTCGCCATTCGTGGCCTCACGGAACAAGTACGCACAACAAGAAAGCTGGATCTCGTGGCTGATCTTCAGCGGCTCGCTGTTCTTGGCGGCCGCCTTGAAGTCGGCGATCACTGGTCCCGTCTTAACAACAGCCGAACGTCCTGGCTGCCGCCGCAACGCTCCGCAAGCACCTTCTCCAGTTCTCGCAGTCGCTGCAGAATTAATTCGAGATCCGCGAGCAGGTAGTGCATCTCCAGACGATCGATCTCGGGCAACACCAGCTCCTTCAGCCAGGCAATGGCTCGCAAGGTGGGGAACCTTTTGGTCGGCATCTCCCATTGCAGATTGTGCCGCCGCAGTATCTGCTTGATTCGATTCACGACGCGCGTCCGC
>DASZUP010000464.1:0-2943 GCA_035547635.1 Pirellulales bacterium | reverse complement strand
TGGGAATCTGGCTGGCCGGCGTGGCTTTCTTGGCAGCCGTCGCTTGCCTCCGTTTCTCCGCTTGGCGGCGTAGGCTGTCGAAGACGGTCGTAGCGCCGGAGCCGAGCCTCGCCGCGCTCGTCGCGGACCTCGCGGCTCGGCTGGGAATTCGCCGCAATGTGCAAGTGTTGGTCAGCTCGGCCGCGGGGCCGGCCGTGTTCGGAGTCTTAAGGCCCGCGTTGGTGTTGCCTGATGTGCTGGTGCGAAGCCTGGATCGCCAGCGGCTCGCCGCGATCGTCGCGCACGAGCTGGTTCATGTTCGCCGGGGCGACCTGCTGGTCGGTTGGTTGCAGCTTGCGACGCAGTTTGCGTGGTGGTTCCATCCCTTGGTGTGGTGGTCGGGGAGCGAACTCGCCCGTGAACGCGAGCGCTGTTGCGACGAGGAGGCGCTCTCGGGATTGGGCTGTAATCCCGCCGACTATGCCCAGACCTTGCTCGACGTGATGAAATTGCGACGATGGCTGCGTCCACTCGTTTCGTGCCCTGGCATCCGCGCCGCGGAAGTAACCTCTCGCCGCCTGGAGCACGTCATCCGATTTGGCGCCCAAGCTCATCCGCGCACGCCTCGCACTTATTGGCTGATTGTTGCCGTACTATTCTGCCTCTTCGCTCCGGGCGCCGCTTTCCGCGCTCGCAGTCTCGCGGCGCAACCCAGTAACGCCATTTCAGCCTCGGAGCCGACGACACACGCAACGGATCGTCGCATCGCGGCCGACGATCGCGAAAAGAACAGCGCAGAGGAGGTCTCGCAGAGCGCCGCTGCTGCCGATCGTCAGGAAACCGTAGAGCCGCGTTCGCAGGCAGTTGAGAGGGCCATTGCCTTTTTGCAGGAAAAGCAGCGTGCCGACGGAAGTTGGAGCGACCCGGTCGGCTACGAGGGAGGCATTACGGCTCTCTGCACGCTGGCGCTGCTGCGTTCGGGCGTGCCGGCCGACGAGCCGTGCATTCAGCGCGCGCTCGACTACTTGCACGAGCTGCCTCCTGCGATGACTTACAGTACGGCGCTAACCACGTTGGCGTTCTGCGAAGCTGATCGGGAAATCGATCGAACACGCATCAAACGCAACGTCGCGTGGTTCGAAAAGGTGCAGATGACGAGCGGGCCGAGGCGGGGCGCCTGGGGGTATCCCCAAGGTTCGGGGGACAATTCCAACACGGGCTTCGCCGTGATGGCTCTGTATGGGGCCGATCGCGCCGGCGTACACGTCGACGACAGCGTTTGGCGCAACGTGTTGGACTATTTGATCAGAACGCAAAACGCCGACGGATCGTGGGGCTATCATGCAGGGATCCCCGGCACGGGAAGCATGACTTGTGAAGGAACCGTCTGCGTCGCCGCCGCGGCTCGGGTGCTCGACGATTCCGAGGCAACAGCGGCCGCTCAGCAGGCTTTGTCCAAGGCGGAACAATGGCTGGCAAAATCGTTTTCTCCCGCAACCAATCCCGGCACGCGCGGAAGGCAAGTATGGCAATTCTATTACCTCTTTGCAGCGTCCGAGGCCGGTCGGATGGCCAAGCTCAAGACCTTCGGCAATCATGACTGGCGCCAGGAAGGCGCCGAGGAATTGCTTCGCCGGCAAAAGCCAGACGGCTCGTGGACCGGCCAAGGCCACGCCGAAGACAATCCTTTAATCGCGACCTCATTCGCCCTGTCGTTCTTGCGAGGAAGCGAGCAGCGGGCTGACTGACCTGGCTTGGGCCGGCCTACTACCGGCCGACCCATTGGTCGGCGGCGGGGACGACGCGCAGAATCTCGTCGAAACTTGTCGCGCCTTGGGCGACCTTGAGCAGCGAGGCGCGGCGGAAATCGAGCATCCCTTCTTCGATGGCTTTGCGGACAAGATCGCTGGACGAGCGGCCCGCAAATACCATCTCTCGCAGCGCCGGCGACATGTTCAGCATTTCATAGATGCCGCAGCGCCCGCGATAGCCTTCCCGATCGGTTCCATCCTCGGCCGCGGCGTAAACGACTTCTCCTTGCCCGTCTTCGAGCCAGGGGCGCACCTCGTCGAAGGTGCGCGGCGCACTGCTTAAATCGAGCGGAACCTTCGTCTCGGGGTCGAGCGTGCGCACCAGCCGCTGCCCGATCACGCCTAGCAGCGAATTGCACAGAAAGTGCGGATGGATGCCCATGCCGAGCATGCTTTGAATCGCGCCGATCGCGACCGGAGCGTGCAGCGTGGCGAACACTAACTGTCCGCTATTGGCCGCGCGGACGGCCGTTTCGGCGGCGGCCATGTCGCGCAGTTCGCCGACCATCAGCACGTCGGGACTTTGCCGCAGCACGGCCCGCAAAAGCTGCCGGAAGTCGGGACCGTTCGAATCGTCCACCTGCGATTGCAGCAGGCCGTCGATGGCATACTCGATCGGGTCCTCGATCGTATGGATCTTGCGGCGGCCGTCGTTGAGTTGCGACAGGCAAGCGTAAAGCGTCGTTGTTTTGCCGGAGCCGGTCGGCCCGGTCACCAGGATCAGGCCGCTGGGGCTCTGCAGCCAGCTCTTCAACAAGCCAAGCTGCGGCGCGGCCATCCCCAGGGCCTCGAGCGAAAGCAAATGGCTGTCGCGGACCAAAACGCGGATGGCCATGCTCTCGCCGTGCAACGTGGGCATGGTGTTGATCCGCAGGTCGACCGCTTGCCCCGCCTTGCGGCGCCGCACCCAGCGGCCGTCTTGTGGCTTGCGGCGCTCGTCGTATTTCAGCCCGGCGGCGGCGCGAATATGAAACATGCAGCGGGCGCCTTGCTCGTTCGACATCCGCGCGACTTCTCGCACAATGCCCAGATGCCGGACCGAAACGCGCACCTGGTTCTCCTCGCTGGCCAGGAACAAATCGCTGGCCCCGAGCCGCACCGCGTGGTCGACAAGCAGGGTCACCGCCAGATCGGGCGCAAACCGCTCCATTTG
>DASZUP010000463.1:0-6092 GCA_035547635.1 Pirellulales bacterium | reverse complement strand
CCATGATCGGTGTCAATCAGTTCCGAGGTCTGAAATGGTCGTTTGCCAGCCCTGGAAAGCCGGACCAGGCGTTCCGCCGTCGAGAGTCCCATTCTTTCGCGCCCGATTGCCTGTTGCGATGTTGCTCGTCGGCGTGTTGTTAACTTGGGCCGTCGCCTGGCAGAATTCGGCATTCGGCGATGAGCCGTCCGTCAAACCGAATATCATTGTCATCTTCGCCGATGATCTGGGCTATGGCGACCTGGCCTGCTACGGATCGCCCACGATTCGCACGCCCAACCTCGACCGGATGGCGGCCGAAGGGTTGCGGTTCACCGATTTCTATTCGGCGTCTGAGGTTTGCACGCCAAGCCGAGCGGCGCTGTTGACTGGCCGCTATCCGATCCGCAGCGGCATGTGCAGCCCTCGCCGGGTGCTGTTCCCCAATTCGAAAGGAGGCCTGCCGCCGGAAGAGGTTACTATCGCCGACGCATTGCACGGGCAAGGCTACGCCACCGCCCAGATCGGCAAATGGCACTTGGGCATTCATGAAGGCTCGCGGCCGATCGATCAAGGTTTCGATCAATGCTTCGGACTGCCGTACTCCAACGATATGGACGCTCGGCCGGGACTGCCCAAAGGCTCGACCGGTTCGCCGACGCCGCCCGAGGACGGCTGGAACGTGCCGCTGATGCGTAACGGCAAGATCGTCGAGCAGCCGACTGATCAAACTACGCTGACCAAACGTTACACGGCCGAGGCGGTGAAGTTCATCCGCGAGAAAAAATCGTCGCCGTTCTTCCTGTACTTCGCGCATACGTTTCCGCACGTGCCGCTGTTCGCCTCGCCGCAGTTCAAAGGCAAGAGCCGCGCGGGCATCTACGCCGATGCCGTCCAGGAATTGGATTGGAGCGTCGGCCAGGTGCTCGATGCGTTGCGTCAGGAGCGACTTGCCGAGCGAACGCTGGTGTTCTTTACCAGCGACAACGGCCCGTGGCTGATTATGGGAGATCAAGGCGGCAGCGCGGGGCTGTTGCGCGACGGCAAGGGGAGCACCTGGGAAGGGGGCATGCGCGAGCCGGGCATCGCCTGGTGGCCCGGCCGCATCAAGCCCGGCGTGACCAGCGAACTGGCCAACGCCATGGATTTGCTGCCCACCGCCCTTTCGATCGCCGGGGCCCCGCTGCCGGAAGCAACGCTCGACGGCCGAGATATCTCGCCGCTGCTGCTGGAAGGCAAGTCGCTGCCGGAGACGCCGTTCTTTTATTACCGCGGCGACAAGCTGGCCGCCTGCCGCCTCGGCCAATGGAAGGCGCACTTCTTCACGCAAACCGGCTACGGCCAGGCGAAACCCGAGTGGCACGATCCGCCCTGGCTGTTCCATCTCGGCCGCGATCCTTCCGAAAAGCGAAACGTTGCGGCGCAGCATCCTGATGTAATCGCCCGCATTCAACAGGCCGTCAGCCAGCACCAGGCGGGGGTTGTACCCGGCAAGCCCCAGTTGGACTGAGGCCGCACGGCTCGCCGGCGCGTTACGTCTTCTCTGCTGCTCAACGGCAGTCATCGTCTTATCCGGCCCGGGACCAAGATGGCCAACTGCGCCGAACTTTCCCGCACGAACCTGGCCATCTTTGCTCTCCTTGCCCCCTCTCCCGCCGCGGGTGAGGGCCGTCCCGCCAAAGGCGCCCAAGATTCCCTCGCGAACCTGACCATCTTTGGCGCATCGCTTCATACTGCTTTCCGAGGCCGTTTCGAGACAGGACGCTAACTCTTCCAAGATGCCCGCCGGAAGTTGGCCACCTTCGCTCTCCTTGCCCCCTCTCCCGCCGCGGAGAGGGCCGGGGTGAGGGCCGTCCCGCAATAGGCGCCCAAGATTCCTTTTCGAACCTGGCCACCTTTGGAGCATCGCTTCGTGCTGCTTTCCCACGCCGCTGCGCCACTGCGCGCCCAACGTTCCCAAGATGCCCGCCGGAAGTTGGCCACCTTCGCTCTCCTTACCCCCTCTCGCGCCGCGGCAGAGGGCCGCGAGAGAGGGCAGTCGCGCCGAAGGCTCCCAACACTGCCTCTCGAACCTGGCCACCTTGGGCGGCTCAGTCATCTCCATCGCTCCCAATTCCGCACAATCGATTCCCGCAAGACGCTCGCATCGCCAACGCACGCTGGAAACGCATCATGCTGACAATCAGCGCGCAGCCTACGCCCGCCCTGGCTTGGCTTCCAAACGCGGGAGCTTTGACCTTACGCCCGCGTCTTCCTCGACTCGAAACGCCCCCGCACCCCAAATCGAGCATCGATCGACGAGCAAAGTCGGATTGCTGGCAATTCTGCAGTTTTGCAGTGATTGTTCCCGAATCAAACGCGAATCTCCGCCAGCACGCCCGCCGTCCCATCTTCTCTGTTCTCGCCATGGCTGGATGTCTTTCGACCCTGTTCCCTGGTAGGAATAAGCATCTGAATACATCTAGTACGGGAGTGAGGAATATGGGCGACGACGAGTCAGACCTGTCCAGGAGGCAAGCGATAGAGCGGCTGCTGGAATTCGGGGCTGTCCTCGACAACCCTGAGCGTCCGTGTATTGTCGAGCTGCAGCACGCGACGTTAAGCGAGGATCCGATGCCGATCATTGCGCAATTGGACAAAGAGAAGATTATTCGCCTGTTCCTTGATAGGGCTCCCGTGACAGACCGAGGGCTGGAGCGCCTTAACGGCATGACTCATCTCGTAGATCTGGGACTGTGCGAGACGCTTATTACCAGTAGGGGAATGGAATTCGTGGGACGATTGCCCCAGTTGGAGGAACTGGACGTCTCAAGTACCTGCGTCGACGACGATGGCGTTGTGCTCCTCCAACGGAATGCCGCGATTAAGTACCTGTACCTCGATGACACGGCAATCACCGATCATTGTTCCGAGCACTTAGCCGCATTGCAGAACATCGAGGAGCTCAGCTTAAACGGGACTGGTTTCGGTGACGTTGGGCTGGAAGCGCTTAAGCAGGCGAGCACATTGCGGAAGCTGGGACTTTGCGAGACACGAGTAACCACCGAAGGGCTGGAAGGATTTAGAAAGGCACGACCCGACGTAGTGATCCTGAAGGGAAGCTAAACAGGGCCCCTGACGGCGCCGAATGGAGCACGGCAAGGCGGCGATTGTTGGAAGAATAATGGCTCGACGGCACGTTTCTGAACTTATTCGCCCCCTGTCTGCGGGCGCACAGTCAACGACGCCCAACATTCCCGCTGGAACTTGCCGCCTTCGCTCTTTCTACCCCCTCTCCCTCTGGGACCACATACGAGAGGGCCGGGGAGAGGGTTGCCCTGCCAAAGGCGCCCAACATTCCCTCTCGAACCTGACCACCTTTGGCGCATCGCCTCGTGCTGCTTTCAGAGGCCTCTTCGGCGCCGCATGCCCAACGCTTCCAAGATTCCCGCTGGAACATGGCCACCTTTGCTTTCGCCCCCCCAACTCACTCTCTCGCTCGCTGGCTAAAGGTCGCGCCGCCGAAGGCGCCCAACTTTCCCGCACAAACCTGGCCATCTTTGGGCCGATCGTCTTTCTGGCGCCCATGCTCCGCGTCCTTTTGTCATGTATTGCCGGAGTCATCGTTTCGTTCACCCGCGAAGGCGGCCAATCTTTCGAACTTTCCTCGGCGCAGTTGGGCGCCTTTGTGCGCTGTTTCTCGGTCACTCGTGGCACAAGCATCTTCGTCGGCGTCTCGCTTCTTGAAAAGACGCAGTTCCACTGCCACGCCCGAGCATGTGCCGGCCGGGCAATGATTGGTCAGCTCGCCGCCATCGCTCCGCCGCATTGTCGGCTTTCGCTCTGCGAAAGCACGTGCATTTGCGGAACAAATGCCGACAATTCGAACTCACGCAGTTCCGCAGCCCCGGCTTCCGCACATCGCTCGCATTGGCAACACGCTTTCGAAACGAAGAGCCCTGGCAATCTTCGTCAAGATACCCCAATTCTGGCTTGGCAATAGAACGGGCGAGTTTTGACCCGACGGCGCGGTGCATTTAGGATTGCAACGATGCCTTCAGTTGAAGAATGGAGCAGATCGAGGTGCAAGCATGCACGTCCGAAAGTTGAACCGCAAGATCCTGAAGTTCCCGGAATCGCACATAGCGCGTCGGTTTCTGGACGCGTTTATCGGATGTCGTCGAGATTGCGTCGGCATAGAAGCGTGTGACGATCCGATTGACCAAACGTGGTTCTCGGCGATTGAAGCAAAACAATGGTCGTATGCTGCATTCGCGTACAAGTTCCTTTCGTTCGATATCGAACTAGATGGATGGCAATCTGACGCGCCCGAACAGACGGAGAGCGAACGGTTTTTCCTTGCTCAACTCCCGCGAATGCGAGAGCTTCTGCGCGAATGCGAGATGGCAGCCGCGGCCGACGATAATCGCCCATTGATGCCCGTGATCGCCAAAGTGCGGCGGATGCTTGATCTATGGGAGCAATGCATCCTTGAGCGAACGGAAAGAGATGGACGAGAGGAATGCGGCAAGGGCGTGACAGAGAGCGAACCCTAGCAGTCCCTTACCCTCCCATCAGACTTGGATGCGACGGCAACCAAGCGAGGCCTGGGCGATGCGCCGCCGCTATCGATGCCGATTCCAATTCCAGGCCAACGGGGCGACGGCCAGGCGATTGAACGGCACGAGAAAGATGGCGGCGGCGAGCGCTGCGCCGAAGGAAATGGCGCCCGCCGGCGCGATGCCGAGGATCAGGCCCGTCAGTGCTATGACCGCCGCGCACCACAGCGCGAGCCATTTCTGCAATGTCCCGCTCGGCACGATCCTGCGATGCACCAGGGCGCGCCAGGCGAGCGGCGCCAGGACCGCTTTGGCGGCCAGCGCGGCTGCGACCAGCCAGGGCGCCATGCGCCAGGCGAACGGGCGGTATTCGGGCATCCAGAAGAGAGCCAATCCGCCGAATACGAGGACTGCCGGCAGCAACGCGCCATAAACGTATCCATACGCTCGCACCACCCAGGCATGGCCGGTGAGTCCGACGTACATGCCTTGCACCATCTGCTTCCAGATGAAGATCGGCGGAACGACGATCGCCGCAGCCGCAGCTAATGCCAACTTCCAGCCCGGCATGCCTTGCGTCAGTTCGGACAGCAAGTCCGCGAGCCGCGCGTAGTTGCCAGGCGCCATCAGCCAGATGGCCGGAAGCGAGAGCGCCAGCGCCCAGGCCAACAACGAGCTGACCGCGGCCATCTTGAACTTGGCCGCAACAACGTCCCGATCGGTCATCGGCCGAGCGGCGAAAAACGACGATGTCTCATACCGCCTGGCCAAAAGATCATGTTTTCCCACGCCGGGCCCCACGACGGCCGCCAGGACTGCCGCCATGATCACGGGCAGGGCCACGATGCCAACCCGCCCCAGCCGCGCCACCAGCGTCCGATCGCCTTCATTGACCGCCATCAATGCCAAGGCAATGCCCATCTCGACTAGAATCAAGCAGGTAAACGCCGGCAATTGCGCCGCGTGCCGGCGGCACTCAAACCACAATTGGGCGCCTGCCGCCGAGGCGAACGGTTCGCGCCGGTGCGGCGCTAACCGCGAGGCAATCCGCACCACATCCTCCAGCCAGCGCCAAGAGTACGCGTCTCCACGCCGAGCGCGAGCAACGCCCGCCACAGCCGCCGCGTAAAACGCCGGCAGCAAAACCAGGTAGCCCCCGAGTAGGAGCTCGTTCGGTGCGTCCATGTTGCGAGCGACGACGGTCGCCGTGACCAGAGCTGCCGCCAGAGCCGCCAGGACAAGGGGCCGGCCCCAGCCGAACTCAAAGGGAGCCCAGGCCAGGGACTGAATCGCCATTAAAGATGCCGCAACGATGGCGGCCGGAATCGCAAGCGGCGCCGCCACGCCGCACGGCCGCAATACGGCCAGGTCGACCACAAGCCAGGCGCCCGCCATGGCCAGCGCGCCCAGCGCCATCGGCCAGGCCACTAACATGCGCGTGGAGACCGGAAGCGTAAACATGCGGGCCGGAAAGCCTGACTGGCTGCCCGTCAGCTCGATCTCGAGCCCGTACGTCATGACGGCCATCAGGTGCAAGAAAACGCCGCCGCTCAGCAGCCCTAAAGCGCGGGCGGT
>DASZUP010000462.1:0-8245 GCA_035547635.1 Pirellulales bacterium | reverse complement strand
TCGTCGCTTCACGCCTAATACGATGGGAACAGCGACGACCTCAGTTGCGGCGCTGACCGTCAGCGCGGCGCTGGTGCTCGGCGCCGGCTCAGGCATTCGAGACATGACGCAAGTGCTGCTGGGACTGTTCGTCTATTGGACTCCGCAGTGCGTCTTGCTGGCCGTCTGCTTATTAGCCTGGACCGCGTGGCGAACTCTGCATTGCACTCAGCGACCGTGATGCCGCGACGCGATTCGTTGCAGCGACGCTAGCTTGAAAGCTTGTGAAGAATCCGGTCGTCTTGGCGCGCCGACGGAATTCTCACGAATTCCGCTACCTCGGAATTGCGGGTGCTTCGCTCTTACCACTTCCAGCCCGGGCGCAGCTCGGCGTTCACCACGCAGCCTTCCGGCCAGCGGCCTTGATGAAGGTCAACCAGGCACTGAGCGGCCAGCGTACTCATGTCGCGCTGACTCTCCAGATCCAGCCCGCCCATGTGCGGCGAAAGCAGAACATTGTTCAGCTTCAGCAAGGGGCTGTCGACCGGCAGCGGTTCGATCTTGAACACGTCGAGACCTGCGGCCATCAAATGCCCGCGGGCCAAGGCGTCGGCCAGGGCAGACTCATCGACCAGGCCGCCGCGAGCCGTATTGATCAACACCGAACCAGGTTTCATGCGGGCCAGCGTTTCCGCGTTGATCAGATCGGCCGTTTCCGGCGTGCAAGGCATGTGCAGGCTGACAATGTCCGCCTCGGCCAGCAATTCGTCGAGGCCGCACAGCTTCACGCCGTGCTGCGCGGCAAAAGATTCATTGGGAAACGGGTCGTAGGCAATGACCTTCAGTCCCAGGCCGATGGCGCGCGGCACGACAGCCTGCCCGATGCGTCCCAAGCCTGCCAGCCCAATCGTTCTGCCGGCTAACCGCGGCAATGCCTGACGTTTCCAGACGCCGCTGCGAACTTCCTGATCGCGGCCAGGAAATCCGCGAAACACGCCCAGCAATAAGGAGATCGTCTGCTCCGCCACCGAGTGTTGATTGGTCCCGGGAGCGGTCGTGATGAGAATTCCATGCTCGCTGGCGGCGGGAACGTCGATCGCATCATAGCCCACGCCCATGCGTGCAATCGCCCGAATTTTCGTTCGAGACAGGACTTCGCGATTGTAAAGCTCGCTGCCGGCAAGCACGCCCGAAACGCCTTCGAGTTGGCTCAACAGCAACGGCGGATCTGCGACCGATTCCGAAAGCTGTGCGGTCGGATAGACAACTTCAAACCCGGCCTGTTCCAATACCTCGCGGTAAGGACCAGGCTGGTGCTTGATGACCGACGGAGTGACCAGGATGCGAGGCATGGCAAAATCAGGCGGGCAAAGGGCGGAACGCTGCAGCAAGGGTTAATCTGAGCGTTTGTACCGCAGCCCGCGACGCCAGACAAGCCAGCCATGCAACCGCAGATAATCGTGCCGCTGTGTTGGGTCGGACCGCGGGGCATGCCGGCGCGGAGCTGGCATGAATAGCGCTACGCACTGCAGGAGTCGCCGGAAAAAAACGACGCTGAGACTTTACGCGGCTTCCTTGCACGATTCGCAGCCGGAGGCGTAAAATCGGCGAACTTGTGAAATGATCCAGCGATGTTCTCCTCCAGCGGAAAGCGAACGTTCCTTTGGCGACTCCGGAAAAAATCCATATCATCGGCATTGGCGACGACGGCCTGGACGGGCTGACCGCGGCGGCCCGCCAGTTGATTGAGCAAGCCGACTTGCTGGTCGGCGCCGATTACACGCTGGCTCGCGTGCCGAAGTCGGCCGCCGAACGACTGATCGTCGGCGGCAACCTGGACCAGGCCGTCAGCCGCTTGTCGGCGGCGCAAGACAAGCGGGCCGTCGTACTGGTCTCGGGCGATCCGCTGTTCTACGGCATGGCCCGTTATTTCTGCGACAAGTTGGGCAAAGATCGCTTCGAGGTCGTGCCCCATGTCAGCAGCATGCAGATGGCCTTCGCCCGGGTCAAGGAGAGCTGGGAAGAAGCGTATCTCACCAATCTGGGCAGCCATCCGTTGGACCACGTGATCGAGAAGATCCGGACCGCGGAAAAAGTCGGGCTGTTCACCAGCGAAGCGTCGCCGCCGGCGGCCGTGGCTCGGGCTCTGCTCGATCGGCGGATCGACTATTTCTACGGCTACGTCTGTGAGAACCTGGGCTCGCCGGACGAACGCGTGACGCAAGGCGAATTGAAAGAACTGGCCGAGCAGGAGTTCGCCCCGCTGAACGTGATGGTTCTGGTGCGCAAGCCCGACGTCCCGGACCGTCCGAGCGAAAGGATCGGTCGCCGTCTGTTCGGCAACCCTGACGAAGCGTTTTTGCAGACAAAGCCCAAGAAGGGCTTGCTGACGCCGGCCGAAGTGCGGTCCATGGCCTTGGCCGAGATGGACTTGGGGCCGACGAGCACCGTCTGGGACATTGGCGCCGGCAGCGGTTCGGTCGCCATTGAGGCGGCCCAGTTGGCGTCGGCCGGCAAGACGTTTGCCATCGAGATGGATCCGGACGATTTCAACCTGATCCAGCAGAACGCGGAAAAGTTCAACGTGGCCAACCTCGCGCCGGTGCTCGGTCGCGCTCCGGAAGCCTGGCAGGAGCTTCCCGATCCGGACAGCATCTTCGTGGGCGGCAGCGGTCGCGAGATCAGCCATCTGGCCGACCTGGCCTACGACCGGCTGCGCCCCGGCGGCCGCCTGGTGGCGAACGTCGGCAGCATTGAGAACCTGGCCGAACTGCACGCCACGCTTCACCGACGCGGCGACGTGAAAGTCTGGATGATCAATCTTGCCCGGGGCGCCTATCAGCTTGAGCGAGTCCGCTTTGACGCGCTGAACCCGACATTCCTGCTTGCCATCGTAAAGCCATGAACACTCTTGACGTCATTGCCGTTGGGGCGCACCCGGACGATGTAGAGATCGCCTGCGGCGGCACGTTGGCAAAACTGGTGCGGCAAGGCTATCGGGTCGGCATTGTGGACCTGACCGACGGCGAGCCGACGCCGCTCTCGCCGGGGCCTGAGGTGCGGCTGGCCGAAGCGAAACAAGCGGCCGAAACGCTCGGCGTGCATACTCGCATTCAGCTTGGGTTCTCGAACCGGCGCCTGTTCGACAGCTTTGAAACGCGCGTGGCGCTGGCCAAGGAATTTCGCCGTTATCGTCCCAAGCTGGTGCTGGGGTTTGGCGAGAAGACGCCCATGGCTTCGCCCGATCATTGGCAGGCCATGCAGATCACAGACGCCGCAGTGTTTTACTCGCGGCTGACCAAGTGGGACGAGTTCTTTGACGACCTGCCCGTCCACACAATTTCTACGCACTTATATTATTCGCTGGCATTTCGCTCGCTGGGCCTGCCGGAAGCCGCCGGGCACCTGGTGGTTGATATCGCGGATACTTTGGAGGCGAAGATTGCCAGCATCCAGTGCTACCAGACGCAGTTTCCACCGGCCAAAGCGCATGTCTTCGAGCGCGTGCGGGCGTTTGCCCTGCAGCAAGGGCAGGCCGCGGGCTTTGAGGCGGGCGAAATGTTCGCCAGCCCGTCAACGCTGGGCACGCGAGACCTGATGCATTTCCTGTTTGGCCTGGCGCCTTCCGACGAGCCGCGCGCGCCCGACGTACGTTAACGTCCGTCTAGCGCCAAAAACGCTGAAACCAAGACGGCTTTTTGCTTACCGTCGGCGGCGGACTTAATGCCTCGTCGATCAATTCCTCTTCGCCCGGCGCCGGTTCCGAGTCGAACTCAGGCGGCATCGCCTCTTCGGTCTCGGCCTCGGGCTTTCGCGTCGGCATGGCTCGGCGCAGGCGGTCGCGCACGCCGTCCGCCCAACGAGAAAGAGCATTTTTCTGCGGTGGTCGGCCGTCGTCGGCGCCTTCCTCTTTGAGGACGTCCTCGTCCGGCCAATTGGCCAGTTCAACGTCGCTCGGCGAAGGATGATCCTGCCGTCCCACAACCAGGTTGATCGGTCCCGGCAACGATCGGTCTTGCCAAGACAACGGCGTCGGGCGCGGGGGCTGCGCCGCGGTCTCGGGCGGTGCATACCTGGTCTGTTCGATGCGCGGCGTCTCAACCGCCGATTGTTCCGGGTAAGCCGCAAGCTTCTCGGCGATGCGATCCGCCGGGACGGATTCTTCGGCCTCCATGGACTCAGCGTTGGGCTGATCCAAAGTCGCGAGGAAACGATCGACGGGATCACTGTCAGGCGCAGCGGTACGCGGATATTGGTAAGGCTGCGTCGCCTGCGGCGGCGTCTCGACGGATCGAGCTCGGCGCCAGCCGTCAAACGGATTGGCGACCGTCTGCGGTACGGGTTCGTCCGTCACTGTGCAGAACTCGCTATCGTTTGCCTCAGTCGCCGAGGTTTGTGCGACATCATCCTTGCTTTCATCCGCAGGGATTTCGTCGGCCGCAACTTGGGCGCGGTCAGTCGCAGCCGTCGCGTCGGGATGCGCAAGCTGCTCCTCGATTGCCGCTACCAGTTCGTGTTCGCTGGCGGCGCGCAATTGATGCTTGAATTGCGCCACCACTTGCTGGGAATTGATCGAGAGCACGGGAGCCGTCCACGGTCCGGCCAGTTTTGCTTCGAGCCGCAGGCCGCCCAGGCGCCGTAGTCCCTGGTCCCAAACCGTCCCGGTCACGCCGGCCAGCCGATCATGCCTGGCCACCCGCACGTCGAGCGGCTTGGATTCCGCGTGCAAACGCATCTCCAATCGCTCGCCGTTCATCCAGCCCTCGCCTTGCAGATCCAACTTGCCGCCGGAAATAACAACCGCTTGATGAGCCGCAGCCGGCTCCGCCCAGTCAGCCAATTGGCAATCGTAGGCTGCAAAGCGGACCTTGTGGCGCTCGCCGGACTTTTGCAGCTTGAGTTCGGCGAAGATCTCAGCCGTGAATTCCGGCGCCATAATCTCGACTCGCGTCGGACTCTCATCGGCCGCCGGGCGGCTGGTCACCGCGGCGATTTCCAGTACCGAAGAGGCGCCCAGCCCCCAAACGTGCGGCAGTTCCTCGGCTCGCACGGACGCGATGTACACGCGAGGCTGCGGCCGCGCCAACTCGCTCCGCACGCGCTGCCGCTCGCCCGGCCAGGCGCCGCCGTCAGAGTCGTACTCGGCCAGCGCCTCCAAGCCAGAGACAAGCCGGCCCAGCCATGCCAATCGCTCCCGGACCAGGGGCCAATCTCGTACGTAGCCGTCGATTTCCACTTCATCCTTGGGCGTCGCGAAGCCAGCGCGCGCCGGCGGAGCATACGACGGTTTCGTGAGGGTCCGCGGCAAGCGAGACTCGGCCGCCTGTCGGCGAGCCACGTCAACGCGGAGATTGGACAGCATCAATTTGTCCGTCAACAGGCGGCCTCGCAGCAGCGCGCCAGGATTCACATGCGTCGTCGCCAGCCCAATCCGCAAGCAATCCCGGTCGAGCCGCAACGGGTCGACGAATTGCAGCCCTTCAAGTTCCAACTCGCCAGTCCATAGCGACAGGTGAACATGCCGCGCTTCGACCGGAGCCCCGTTGACTGCCGCTAGCTGCCGAAGCAACTCTCGCCTGGCCAACAGCGGACCGAGTTGCCAAGGCGCCAGCACGAAGACAAGCAGCCCGCCGGCGACGGGAAGATACCAGTACGGCCGCAAGATGCGTTGACTCGGGCTCGGAGCGTTCTCCGGCGTCTTAGCGAAGGCCATGACCAGCTTGGCCGCAGCCAGGCCCAGCGCCAATCCGATGGCGGCCCCGCCCGCCAACGTGTAGCGGTCCCAATCGAACATCGCCAGCCAAACGCTGTCGCCGAAGGCGCCGATCGTGGCGCCCAGCGGCGTACCGTCCAGCAGCAACTGGCCGACGCGGTAACTCGCTCCAGACGCCATCCAGGCAGTCGCCAATCCCGCCCCCCACGCGACCGCAAAGATTTTGGTCCGCACATTGAACAGCGCGGCCAGCAACAAGACGACCGCCAGCGAGAGGTTCCAGCCGGTGACGAATCCGGCGAGAATGCCCAACGCGACCGCCATGGCCGCATGGCGCGGTCCCCGGCCGCCCTGGAAGCTGGCGAAAAGCGCTTGGCGCAACGAAGAAGGCATGGGGCTTGCTCCGTGCTAAATAATTCCGGTAATGCGGGTCATATCGAAGCTATCGGCTGTAGCGGTTCGTCAGCTTGAGACCAGTCGGCCGCCCCGCCTCCCCAAGCGGAAAAAAACTGGTCGAATTGCCTATTCCCACAATCCATCACGAATCCTCGAGTCTGGATGCAGGCAGCGAAGGCCGCTGGCGCGGCGGGCCGAGCAGGTACGTCCGGCCAGATTATCTGCCCTTTCGCCTTTCACGCTGGAAAATCACGACTCGCAGAGCAGCGGCGCCACGGTATAATTCCGTCGCAAGGGCGGGCTGCCGCTCCGCCGCGCAACGCGTGTCTGCTTGCCGCGCCGCGGCGGCGCCAGTCGAGGGGACCAGTCGAAGGCCCAGTCAAAGGCCCAGCAAAAGGCATAGTCAAGGGAGTTTGTGATGGACCGAGAATTCACCGACCGGGCGGCAGCCATTCAGAAGCGTATTACCCAGCTACGAGACTCTCTTTGACTACGAAACCAAACAACGCCGCGCCGCGGAAATCGAAGCCCGCATGGCGCAGCCCGGGTTTTGGGACAAGCAGGATCAGGCTCAAGAAACCGTCTCCGAGCTCAAGGCTCTGACGGCTCTGGTCAAGCCCTTGAACGAGATCATGGCGGCGTCTGACGACGTGCAGGTGATGCTCGAAATGGGTGACGAAGATCCGGAACTGGCGGCCGAGGCGCCGCAAGAACTGGATCGGCTGGAGACCCGGCTTGACGACCTGGAGCTCAAAGCCTTGCTCGACGGTCCGCACGACGCCAACGACGCCATCCTGTCCATCAATGCACGGGACGGCGGAGTTGACGCCAACGACTGGGCCGAGATGCTGCTGCGCATGTACCTGCAGTGGGCGCAGAAGAACGGCTACGAAAGCGAAGTGCTCGATCGGCAAGACAATGAAGAAGCCGGCATCTCGACCGCGACGGTCGCCATTCGCGGTCCGATGGCCTACGGTTACCTGAAGGGCGAGACGGGCATGCACCGCCTGGTGCGGATCAGCCCGTTCAACGCCGAAGGCAAGCGGCAAACGAGCTTTGCCGCGGTTGACGTCTCGCCCGAAATCAGCGAAAGCTTCGAAATCGAGATGCGCGACGAGGACATACGAGAAGACGTGTTCCGCGCCAGCGGGGCGGGCGGCCAGCACGTCAACAAGACGTCGAGCGCCATCCGGCTGACGCACATGCCCACCGGGATTGTCGTGCAGTGCCAGAACGAACGGAGCCAACATAAGAATCGCGCCACGGCCATCAAGATGCTGCGGGCGCGTCTCGCCCGGCTCGAAGAAGAAAAGCGCGAAGCCGAGCAAGCGGCCAAGTACCACTCGCAAGCCAAAACGGGCTTCGGGTCGCAGATCCGCAATTACTTTCTCCATCCTGATCAGCGCGTCAAGGACGCACGGACCGGGTTCATGGTCGGCAGCTTCCAGAGCGTGCTCGACGGCAACCTGCAAGGTTTTTTGGACGCCTTTCTGCGTTGGCGCGTCGGCAAAGAGGTCTCCGCTTCGTGAGCGATGCGACAACCCTTGAAGGCCTGGGAGTGCGAGTCGTGTTCCGCCGCCTGGCCGACCGATTTTCACATGCCGTCGAGGCGACGCTCGAGACCGAGAAGATCTTGCTGCTCGAATCGGTCGAAGGAACGTCGGAAGACGATTGGCCGGCGAGCCCTCCGCTGCAGGAATTGCACTTTGAAAACCGGCCCGACGGAAGTCGCCTGGCATTGCTTGTCGGACGCGCGGGTCGAAGTCATTGGTCGCTCAGTATCGAAGCGGCCGCCGATTCAAAGCGGCTGGTTTTCGATGCGGCCTGCCGAGTGCGCGAAGCCCCGCAGCGGCTTGGCAGCGAATATCGCTTGCCGCAGGCCCTTGCGGCGTCGGCTCTCGGTTCCGGAATCGGCCGACGCGCGGTGGTCGAGTTGAGCGGCGGTTGGCGTTTGACCAGCGAAAACCTGGATGGCGCCGAGACGCGGCTGGAAGCCGCTCCGTCCGGCATCGCCATTCGTCCTTCGCTGGCCTTCGCCGGGGCCTGGCCGCAGACGGCCCGATGGCAATATATCGTCGAATTGGCCTGACGCATCGAGCGCGATTTTGCACCCGTAGCGGAATCTGTAATGAACTCCTCACGGAATTGGTTGGCGGC
>DASZUP010000461.1:0-9923 GCA_035547635.1 Pirellulales bacterium | reverse complement strand
TGGCTCGGCAACGACGCGCCGCTGTCGGTATTCATGTTGGCCGTCGGGGTTTCGGCATGGTACGGCGGCCTGAAGGGTGGTCTTGCAGCGACTTTGCTGAGCCTGTTGGCGGGAAGCTTCTTGTTTCTTGAACCGCTGTGGCAATGGCAAGTCGAAAAGCTCAGCGATCGCATTCGAATCGCGTTGTTTTTCGCGGAAGGCGCGTTTGTGAGCGCCATTTGCGAGGCCTTGCACTCGGCAAGGCGGCATTGCGAAATCGGCGCGGGGAGGACGGCCGCCAAGCAAAAACGGCTGCTTGAGGAAATGAGGCGACGTGAGTTTGTCGAAGCCGAACTGCGGCAGGCGCGCGACCGGGCCGAAGCAGCCGTCCGCGGAAAAGACCGCTATATCGCAATGCTGAGTCACGAATTGCGCACGCCGTTGGCGCCGGCGCTCGCGGCCGCGGAGATGATTGAGACGGAGCCGGGCCTTGCGTCGGAATTGCGAGAGCATGCCGTCATGATTCGCCGCGCGCTCGAACTGGAAACGAGATTGATCGACGACCTGCTGGATCTCACGAAGATCAACTGGGGCAAGATTGAGTTGCGATGCGAACCCCTCGATCTGCATGCCGCCGTGCGATATGCCGTGCAACTATGCGCGGACGACATGCAATTCAAGAAGCTGCGACTGGCATTGACCTTGTCCGCGGCGAATTCCTGGATTTGCGCGGATCCTGCCCGGCTGCAGCAGATCCTGTTGAACCTGCTGAAAAACGCCATGAAGTTTACGCCGCCCGACGGCGAGATCCGGATCCGCACGATGGACGCGACCGGCGACCGCATCGTCCTCTCGATTTCTGACACCGGCCAGGGGATCGAGCCGGAGTTGCTCCCACGCGTGTTTGACGCATTCGAGCAAGGCGGAGCTCGCCGCACGCGCCAGTTCGGCGGGTTGGGCTTGGGTCTGGCGATTTGCAAAGCTCTGGTCGAGTTGCACGGCGGGGAGCTGACGGCCCACAGCGACGGCTTGGGACGGGGCGCAACGTTCATGCTGGCGCTCGAAGTTTCGAACCCGCCCCAACCGGCCGACTTTCCCTTGCCGACTCCGTTACGCCGCCCGGCGGTTCGTTCGGCAAAACGCCTGCTGTTGGTCGATGACGACGTCGAAACGGCGCGAATTCTGGCGGACCAGGTTCGCGCCGAGGGCTACCAGGTTTGCGTCGCTGCCACCATGCAGACGGCGCTGCAAGCCGCCGCCACGGAAAGATTTGACGTACTGATCTGCGACATCGACTTGCCGGACGGGAGCGGCCTGGAACTGCTGGATCGGTTGTCCTCGACGCAAACGATCAAGGGAATCGTGCTCAGCGGATATGGCGGGGATGAAAGCGTCCGCCGGAGCCGTGCCGCCGGATTTTCCGCGCACTTGACGAAACCTGTCTTTGTGCAGGTCTTGTTGAGGACGCTACGCGAGGTCATGGAGTCATGACTCGCGCCCAGGCCGATCGAGATCCTGACTTGCCTGGCGGCGAACATCCGCTTGAGAAGATGTCCATGCCCGAATGGCTTCCATCTGCGTCCGTCCCAGTTCTCCGACGGCGATCCGCCGATTTAATAGCGCAAGACGCCCGCGACCGCGTCGATTGGCGTCGAGCCTTAGGGTTGGGATTCATGCACGCGGGCTGCCTGCTGGCGCTCTGGACTGGTTCCAGCGCGACGGCCGTCTCACTGGCGGTCGTGCTCTACCTGGCGCGCGCGTTCGGGCTCACGGCCTTCTATCACCGCTACTTTGCGCACCGCGCCTTCAAGACCACGCGCTGGTTCCAGTTCGTCGGCGCCGTCCTGGGCTGCCTGGCGCTGCAAAAAGGACCGCTGTGGTGGGCAGCTCACCATCGCGTGCATCATTGCCGATCCGACCGACCTGGCGACGTCCATTCGCCGCGGGTGCACGGCTTTATTTGGGCCCACTTAGGCTGGTTTCTCACGCCAGCGAACAATGAACTCCGAACTGAGACAATCCGCGACTTCGCAAAGTTTCCCGAGCTGCGTTGGCTGGATCGTCACGCCGTCTTGATCGCGCTGCCGCTTGCTGCGTTGTTGTACGCCCTGGGGGAAGCGCTTGCGAGTTTCACGCCGGCGCTGCAGACGGACGGGTGGATGCTGGTCGCCTGGGGCTTCTTCATTTCGACCGTGTTTCTGTACCACGTCACCTATGCCGTCAATTCCTTCGCTCATCGGTTCGGGCGCCGCCGCTTCGCTACGCCAGACGATAGCTGCAACAATTTCCTGGTGGCGCTGCTCGCTCTGGGCGAAGGGTGGCACAACAACCATCACTATTATCCGTCGTCGGCCAGGCAGGGCTTCTACTGGTGGGAACTTGATCTGACTTATTGCGCGCTGGTCGCGTTCGAAGGACTGGGGCTGGTTTGGGACTTGCGCCCCGTACCGCTCAGCGTGTTGGATGTCGACAACGAGCCAAAACACGCTCAGGCGGGCGGCTCTGAGTCGAACGAACCTCTTCCGAGAGGGCCACGCGAACGACTTAGCGCGCCAGCTCGGGGCGGTTCTTGAACAGTTCCAAGGCTTCGGGATTGACCAGCGCCGAGGCGTTACGCACCGGCCGGCCGTGGATCACTTCGCGAACGGCCAGTTCGACGAGCTTGCCGCTGCGGGTGTGGGGAATGTCGGCCACTTGCAGCACTTTGGCCGGCACGTGGCGCGGCGTGGCGTTGCGGCGAATGACGTCTCGGATGCGGCGTTTCAACTCGTCGTCCAGCGTCAGGCCCTCGCGGAGTTTGACGAACAGCACCACGCGCATGTCATCTTCCCATTGTTGCCCGACGACGATGCTCTCCAAAACTTCCGGCACTTGCTCGACCAGGCGGTAAATCTCTGCGGTGCCGATCCGCACGCCGCCCGGATTCAAGGTGGCGTCGGTGCGACCGTAGATCACCATTCCGCCGCGCTCATTCAACTCGGCCAGATCGCCGTGGCGCCAGACGCCGGGAAATCGCTCGAAGTAGGCTTGATGGTAGGCGGCGCCTTCCGGATCATTCCAGAAGCAGAGCGGCATGGACGGAAAGGGAGCCGTGCAGACTAGTTCGCCCTTCTGATTGATGACCGGTTGGGCGTTCTCGTCGAAAACCTGGACGTTCATGCCCAAGGTCCGGCACTGCAGTTCGCCTCGATACACCGGGCCGATGGGATTATCGCTGACGAAGAAGCCGCACAACTCCGTGCCGCCCGAAATGCTGGACAGCCGGACGTCGCGTTTGACGGCCCGGTAGACGTAATCGAAGTGCTCGCCGTGCAGCGGCGCCCCGGTGGAAAGCATCGCCTTCAAAGCCGACAAGTCGTGCGTTTTGGCGGGCGCCAGATGCACCTTTTCGATGCTCGAAAGGTACTTGGGGCTGGTGCCGAAAACGGTCAGCCGCTCGCGCTCGGCCATATCGAACAGCACGTCGACTTTCGGCGCCAACGGAGCGCCGTCGTAGAGTACGACCGTGCAACCGCAGGCCAGCGAGCCGACCAGCCAGTTCCACATCATCCAACCGGTCGATGTGTAGTAGAACACGCGGTCGTCGCGAGACAGGTCGCTGTGCAGCACGTGTTCGGAAAGGTGCTTGAGCAGAATACCGCCCGCAGTGTGAACGATGCACTTGGGCCGTCCGGTTGTGCCGGACGAATAGAGGATGTAAAGCGGGTGATCGGCGGGAAGTTGTTCGAAGGTCGGCGGTCCGCCGCCCGCGGCAGCTAGCAGATCATCCCAGGCGACGAAGTCGGCCCGCTCGCCAAGCTGGATCTGGGGCGGATCGAGGTTCGGGACCACGACCACGCGTTCGATGGAGCCGATATCGTTGCGGATTTGCTCCACGCGCGGGAGCAGGTCGACGCAGCGTCCGTTTTCGACGTAGCCGTCGACGGTGATCAGCACTTTGGGTTCGATCTGGCCGAAGCGGTCCAGAACGCCCAAGGCGCCGAAGTCCGCCGAACAGGACGACCAGATGGCGCCCAAGCTGGCGCAGGCGAGCAGCCCGATGACCGCCTCGGGGATGTTGGGCAAGTAGCCCGCCACGCGGTCACCCGGCCCCACCCCCAGTTCTTTTAGGGCCCGCGCGGCCCTTCCGACCACGAGGGCGAGTTGTTCGTGGCTGAGCTCCGAACGACGGCCGCGATCATTGACCGCCACCAGAGCCGGGCGGTCGTCGCGGAAGCGGAGCAGGTTCTCGGCGTAATTTAGCCGCGCCCCGGGGAACCAGCGGGCGCCCGGCATGCGGTCGAAGTGCTCCACGACCGCATCGTATGGGCGGCTCGCCACAACGCCGCAATAATCCCACAGGGCGGCCCAGAAGGCTTGCGGTTCGTCGATGGACCAGCGATGGAGCGAGGCGAAATCGGACATGGCCGGCGCGCCGCGACCGGCCACAAACCCCATGAACGCGACGAGGTTGGAGCGGGCGATCTGGTCGGCTGTGGGTTGCCAGAAAGGTGAAGCGCAGCTCATCCGATACGATGTTCCGTTCCGGCGGGAACGCCGCCGGCTAGTCTGTGGGCGGCTCTTGGTTCAGTTGATCGGCCCCAATCAAGGCGACGAGCGCGCGACGCGTTTAGATTGGTCAAATATAGCACGCCTCCGGCTCGCTCGCGAGCTTTATCGCCATGGTAGCGGTTTTTCGGGGCATACCGGAGGCAGCGGCGCAAGACTCGCCGCGTCTCCTGGGTCAAGATGCGGTTCGAGGGAGAATTCGCTCAAAGTTTGTGCGAATTCCGTTAGAAGACGCGCCGTCCGCTAATCCTTGAACATGAATTCGGGCGTGTTCAACAGCGCCCAGAGCAGATCTTCCGTCGCCTGCCGGCGGTTGCCCTGGCTGTCGGCGAAGACTTGTTCGCCGATTTGAAGCTCTTCGTTCGCAGGCAGGCGGTTATAGGCCAGCAGGTAGATTTCTTGCACAATCTGCCGCGACGTCTTGTCGCTGGCGGCCAGCTTGGCGCAGCGGCCCTGTTCGCTGGTGACCTTGGCGTGCAGGTTCGGCGCGTTCATCAAGTGCAGCGCCTGGACCACGGTCGTGTCAGGCGTTCGCTCGCATGGCGGATCCTGATTGGGGTCGGGGCGGCCGAAAGCGTCGAGAAACAGCGAGTTCACGCGGTGCGTCCAGATCTCCATGGCTCGCGAGCCTGGCGGCATGCCCGGGAAGCTCTCCGGCACTTCGGTGATGTCGCAGACGGCGTCAAGCAGCACTTCGGCCCGCAACCGCTGGCGATAGTGCCGTGAGTAGTTGCGCGTATCCGTGACGTTCCGCTCGTTGGGCAGCGAAGAAAGCTCATAAACGTGCGAAGTCATAATGGTGCGGAGCAGCTTCTTCTGGTCGAAACCCAGGCGGCGGAACTCGTCGCCCAAGGCCTTCAGCAAGGCGGGGTTGCTGGGCGGGTTCGTGTCGCGAATATCATCGACCGGTTCGACAACGCCGCGGCCCATCAAGTCGGCCCAGACCCGATTCGCTTGCACTTCAGCGAAGAAATGGTTTTCCGGCAAGAGCAGCCACTCGGCGAGCGCATCGCGCGGATCATCGCCCGGCTTGATCTCGGGCGCCTCGCCGAACAGCGGCTTCGGCTCCAAGGTTTCGCCGGTCAATGGGTGTGTCACGGAGCCCCGGTCGGCCGTAAAGATCATCTCTTCGCTGCCGGAGATCGGCGGAGACAGTCCGGTTCCTTTGTGCCCGATGCGGGCGAAATAGGCCGCCAGACCGTAGAAGTCGCTCTGGCCCCAAACTTCGAACGGGTGATGGTGACACTTGGCGCACTCCAGCCGAATGCCAAGAAACAGTTGGCTGAAGGTGGTGGTGATTTCGTCGGGCGTGCGGCGGTCGCGGTAGAGCGTGACGGCGCCGTTGTGCCAGGTGCTGCCTTTGGCCGTCACCAGTTCGCGCACGAATTGATCGTACGGCAGGTTACGGCGGAAGGCGTCGCGAAGCCAGGCATCGAGATTAAGCGTGGCCTTGATGCCGACGCGGTAGGCGTTCGGCCGCAACAGATCGGCCCACTTGCTGGCCCAGAAGTCAGCGTATTCCGGTCGCTCAAGCAAGCGGTCGACCAAAGCTTCGCGCTTGTTAGGCGAAGCGTCGGCCAGGAAAGCGCGCGTCTCTTCCGGCGTCGGCAAACGGCCGATGACATCCAGATAGGCACGCCGCAAGAAAGTGCTGTCGGGCGCTGTTTCGCTGGGCGTCATGCCCAACTTTTCCAACTTCTCCCAGACCAGTCCGTCGATGAAGTTCTTGCGCGGCAGCGAAGCGTAGACGGCCGGATCGGGTTTCTCCGGCAGCGGAATCACCGTGTTCCAGGTGGCGATCAGGCCCATATAGCGAGCCATGATCGCCGCGTCGCCCGCCAACATGCCGGCCTTGACCAGGCCCTTGCCGTCGACCGCCACGATGGCGCTCTCACTTGACTCAAAGTCCGTCAGCGCCGTAACGTCGCGCGTCGAGCCGTCCGAGTAACGGGCGGTAACCGTCAACTGCTCTTGCGAGCCGCCGGCCAACACATGCTCCTCGGGAGAGATCGAAATGCCGACCAGCGTAGCATCTTCCGGAGTGACGCGCGGCATGCCCTGCTCGATCCAGCGGCGAATGGTCTGGTACTCGGCGCTGCCGAACTTCAACCGTTCGCCGCCGCCGTGCGGCAGCCGGGCGGCCGCTTTTCGCAGCAGCAGGCTATTGTCCGGCGCGGCCGGAAACAGCCGGCGGCCCCGGGCGTCTTTGACCAGGCTGGCGTAGTCGAATTCGGGATCGAAGCCCAACAGCGACAACTGAAAGCCGTTCTGACCTCGCGCCTTGCCATGACAGGGGCCCGAATTGCAGGCCGCCTTGGTCAGGATCGGCATGACGTCAAGTTCGAATTTGACCGTCGGGGTTCCCGGCGGCGCGGCGGTCGTGGCGTCAGAAGACGCCTCGGCCCCGCAGGCGGCGCCTCTTGACGCCAGCGTTCCGAGGCAGGCAATCAGAACCACGCGACGCAAAGCAGAATCGCACAACATAGGCGGGCACGGCGGGAAGAAGGGCGGGAAAGTTCAGACAACCGTTCAGTGTAGTCATGCGGCCGGAAAGGAGCAAACAACAGCTACTATAAAGCGTTCGGAGCAAAAGAGATGTGCATCCAGAAATCTCAGATAAATCTTGGGCGACCATTGCGCCGGTAAACGCCCATTCCTTCGCCTGCCGCGACATTCGCGACAGGCCTTAACAAGGAAGGAGACGCGATCGGGCGGATGGCGACCCAACGGAAGCGTCAGCCAACGCTCTTCAGGGCCGTATCAAGTTCCGTCAACAGCCGCTCCACGTCGTGCATCGTGTTGTAGCCGTGCAGGGCGATCCGTAAACGGCCGGCCTGGCTCATGACGTGGATGTTTTGAGAATGTAGATGGCGATAGATCGCATCGCCTTGCGGATGGCGGAAGGCCAGAATGCCCGCCACGTGTTCAGGCTCGTTAGGCGTAAGCAAATCAATTGGCAGTTTGGCAAGTCCTTCCAGGCAGGCCAGCACCGAAGGACGCATTGCCTTGTCGATCTCCGCCACGCCCACGTTGCGAATGTAATCCAGCGCGGCGCGGATGGCGTAAACGGCGGGGAAATTGGGCATGCCGACGGTAAAGCTGGCGGCGCCCGCACGGCTGACCGCCTGCTCGAAGCGTTTGGGACCGAAGGCGTCTTCCAGGTTGAACCAGCCGCCGGCAGGCACGGTCCAGTCTTGGGCCCGGGCCGACGGCACGCCGACCAGCCCGCCTCCGTGCGAAGCCAGGATCCACTTGTGCGTGCTGCTCACAATCAGGTCGGCGTCACTCACTTCCAGCGGAACGCGGCCCAGCGCTTGCGTCACGTCGACCGCGAGCAGCGCCGATGAATGCTTCCGCACCGCGGCCGCGACTTCTTCCAGCCGCACCCGGAAGCCATTAAAGAAGCTGACCAGCGAAACGGTGACCAACCGCGTCTTCGGCCCGAGTAGCCCGACAAGATCTTCCACTCGCAACGCCCCCTGCCGCGAACGCCAGACTTTGGTCTGAGCCGGGCAATCCGCCTGCAGCCAGGGAGTGGCGCCGGCGGGGAAGTCGAGATCATTAATCACGACCTCGTCCCCTTCTTTTAACCGGAGCGCTTTGGCCGCCAGGTTGTACGCTTCCGAAGAGCACGAGCAGATGCTGGTTTCGGCGGCCGAGAGCCCGTAGAACTCGCCCACCAGCGCCTTGGCGGCTTCCCACTGGGCAAAATGCGGTTCGCGGCCGTCCATGCCAAGCTGTTTGTCGCGGAAGTACTGGTTCAAAGCTTCCCCGACGGCCAGCGGCGGAACGCCTTCGGCCGCGGTGTTGAGGTAAATCTTGCCGGCGAGCGAGGGGAAATCTTTCTGACGGGACGATTCGGTGAGCATCTCATGAGTCTCGGGTGGGCGAAAACTTGAGGGATGCCCGCAGATTAGCAACAAGTCCGCCCGGTCTCAAACGGAACCTCAGCGGATGATCGGCGACCGCGGCAAATCCTTTTCGAATTCGTCGGCGCCTGCGAACGTGACGCCCGTTTTTCCGAGATGGAGAATCTCCAGCTTCTTGAGCGGGCGCAGCCGAGCCAGTCCTGCGTCGGTGACGGCCGTATCATAAAAATAAAGCCGTCGCAGTTCCGTCAGCTTGGCCAGCTGCTCGAGGCCCTCGTCCGTCAACGGAGTATGGCGTAGCGAGAGCAACTTGAGTTGCGACATGGCTGCCAGATGCTTCAAACCGCCGCCGCGGATTTGCGAGTGATCGAGTTCCAAGACCTCTAGGCGTTCGAGACCGGCCAGGCTCTTCAGGCCTGCGTCGGTGATGGCGGCGCCGCCGAGCGACAGGATTCTCAGTCCTTTGAGCCTGCCGGCGAAGGCGAGGCCCTCGTCGGTGACATTGGCGTTGCGCGCCAACAGGGCGTGCAGGTCCGTCGTCCCGCCGATTTGCTTGAGATCCTCGTCGGAGACCGGCCGGTCGCCGAGGTCGAGTATTTTCAGGTACGGCAAAGCTTCCAACGTCGACCAGGCGAAAGGCTGCTGCTGGCGGCGATCGTGATAATTGCGCCATAGTTCACGCGAATTCCCATGCACGTACCATTCGCCATTGGCGTGCATGGCAACGTCTTGTCCGTCCACGCTGACCGCGGCGCCGCTCCAATTCCCTAGCTGGGAGTTGGGCGAGGCGCTCGGAAAGCACACGCATACCGCCTCGCCGTACTGTGCATCTTCGACGACTTGCCACAGCGCGCCCGCGTCCCGACGCTGCGAATCGTAAACGGTAGAAAGTCCGGGAAAGGGAGTCGGCGAGTTGACGGGTTTCCGCACTATCCACACGGCCCCGCCCGCATTCTCAACAGCCACGATCGCAGGCTGCTGCCGCCGAATTCGATCGAGTCGCATGCCGAGCGGCGCCAGAGCCAGGCTGGCCACAATTACCAGCAGCAGGATCGTCCGCAGCCTGAACTGAAACCAGCGACGCTTGCCGGAAGAAGGCATCGGAATACCCCTCGATAAATTGAAGATACTACAGCAATTCTATCCCGATTCGCGTCACCGGCGCCAGCGCTCGTTGGCCGCTGCTCTTGCTGTTTCGGCCCTGAATAGCGCAAACTACGGGCGCGAGCACGCGGCGTCGGAGGCGGGCAAATTCGGCCGCCGTTAGCTTGCGAAAGCGCTCTCCGACGGAGGAGACGCAGAACTGCGGAATTGAAAATTGACCTTATCAACATATGCCGAAGCTCGGCGGGAGAGGTGTTGCGATGGGAACGTGGATACAGGATCTGTTGGGCGCCGATGCCGATTCGCTGCTGAGCCACCGTTGCGAGACAGTCTCGAAGGACCAATTGCATCTGCCGGGGCCCGATTTTGTCGATCGGATTTTCATTCCCAGCGACCGCAACCCGCGAGTGCTGAATAACCTGG
>DASZUP010000460.1:0-2079 GCA_035547635.1 Pirellulales bacterium | reverse complement strand
AAACAAGCATCAAACGGAGGTCAAGAAACGGCTCATCGGCTACATGGCGGACTTTCGGCTGAACGAGGAGGACCAGAGGCATGCTTTGCGGCAACAGGGGGTCAGCGGCGAGGAGCTGGAAATGATGGAGCGAACCTGGCTTGAGTTAAAAGATGAGAACAACCGCCAAGATCCCGCGGCGTGGCGTGCGTCTTTTGAAACATGTTTTCTGGGGCCGCTTGATCGAGCCGCGGACAGAACGATTCGCGAGCACGCGGTCTTGGTTGCCGTCAAGACGACGATCTGCCCCTATTCCATCCTCGACATGGCCGTCGTGATTTATATGGGCGCCGCGATGCTGGGATCGCTATGCAGAAGCTACAAGATGTCGGCCGATCCGTTCAGCATGCTCTACCTGCTCGGTCTCGTTCTGGGGCAGGCATTTTTCGCCAGCCAGATCGAGGAGCACAGCCAGGAAGCCGCCGGTTGGCTCGAGGAGCCCATCAAAGGCATTTTGGGGCACTCGGCGGAGGCCATTCCTGACGCCGTCGCCGGTTCGGTCGGCAAACTGGCTGCAAAAGGCGGCCAAGGATTCGCCAACGGCCTTTTCTTGAATCGCATCGGCCGGCACGCGTGCAGAATGCTGAGACCCTTGCCACAAACCTGATTGGCGTTCTGCGAGCAGAATGGCCCAAGCCCAAACGGAAGGTTGAAAAAAACACGGTAGCGAGACCTGCCCGCGGTGGATAATTGTCTGACATGCGATGGCCGCCGCTTGAAACGCCAGCTCGTCGTTGACCGGGCGATGCAAACAACTGGCCACCTGACGCCAAAACGTCATCTTCCCAGCGCAGCTCGTGGCCGCGCTGCATGAGCAGCTGCCGGCCTTCGGTGGCGACAAGTGAAACCGTCTCGCCACGGAGTTGGATGCAACCGAGGGCAAAGCGTGATAATTCAGAATTGGTGGTCTCGCTCGCCCGCCCCAAGCGCTTCCAGCGCTTGGGCGTCGATTATTGCGGCAGAGCGGGCACAGGCTCCGCTGCCCGACCGCCAGGGGACAGTCACTGCCTGACGGCGCGGGCAAGAGAAGCACTTCCAATTATGCGGCGATCGCCGTTTGTCGGCGGTGCGGAAACAGCCCGACGCGTTGCTGCTGCAAAGCGTCCCAATCGACGACGTTGGGCGGAGACGGTTGGTCGTCCAAGTTGCCAGCGGCCGGTTCGATCATACTGAAGCCCAGCCGCTTGATGGTGGAGAGCGATTCGCCCGTGGCGCGGGCCACGGCGCGTTCGACGCGGGAACGACTCATAGCGATCAATTCCTTCGGCTATAGAATAGAAATGCCGCAGCGCAAGCGCGCCGCGGCCACGGAAAAACAACGGGAAACGACGCAACAGTAATTGGGGGGCCGAGCTACCCGGCCAGCCAGTTGACTTCCAACCAGATCCGCTCGGCGTCTAAAGCTTGGCTGCGACGATTGAAGGGCCCAAACTTGGGACCGAAGACGGGCGCCAAGTCCGCAAACCAACGCCCCAGCTCGTCGGGCTCGACATGGCTGCCGCGTTCAATCTGCAAGCTGCCGAGCGCAGTCAGGTCGATGGCCTCGCCATAGAGGCAGCTCACGGCGCCATTTGCGTGTATGACCAGTTGCATGATGCGCCTCCCTTGGCGTTACGTGGCCGGCCGGCGGAGAATATTTCGCCGTGGCCGGTCGACAAGCAGCCCATCCAACACCGACTGCACGCCGGAAAGCTGCGTGGCCACTCGTTGCCGCAAGCCGGCGCTGTCGCGCAGGGCCTGCGGCTCAACGCCGCGGATCACCCGCTGGGCCTGTTCGACCAGATCATCTAGCTGCTCGTTGGAGCGGACGTTCAGCAGCTTGAAACGGTCGAAGAAGTCTTTGAGGTTCTCCACGGCCGAGTCGCGGAAGATCTTCGGTTTGCCGTCTTCCTGCCCTGTGATCCGGTCGGTCAGGTGCGCAACCAGCTTGGCCAATTCGGCCGTGAAGGCTTCTTCGGCCATGCGGACCGCTTCGTCGAACCGGGCGGCGACGCGGGCCTGCTCCTGCCGGAACAGCTCCGGGCTCAGCTCGCGCAGGTA
>DASZUP010000459.1:0-2931 GCA_035547635.1 Pirellulales bacterium | reverse complement strand
GGTCCGCTGCGGGCGCCGGCAGACAATCCTGATATCGGTGATTTTGAATCACTCGCAACGTTCTTGGGAGATATTGCCCAGAACGGAGCGCCCGGGGGCGTGATGCCCGGAACCACCGCGATTGCGGCCGGAACGCATGGTCGCGGCCGGATGATCTGTTTCAGCCCGCATCCGGAAAAGACGAAGGGACTTGAGTTTCTACTGGAGCGGGCTTTGGATTGGCTTGTCCCACCAAGCCGCTGAAACTGGCGCGAGGAAGCTTACTGGCGAGAGGCCGACGTACCGCCTCGGCCGCCTCCATGCGGGCGGCTTTTCGTCCGCGCGCCTTTCTGCACCGCCCACGGCGTTCCCCTATGTGTGAATGCTTTCGACTGCACAATCGGCGATTCCGGCATGACAGGAAGCATCGGTCCTTCTGGTCGCGCCGACCATTTGCGTGGCGCAGGCGCGTAGGTCGCGCGGCAGCGCAGCAGTTTTTTGGCATGCCCGCATTGTGAGCTAGCTTGAATAGGCGGCCTTAGGGCAGCGACGCCTTCCGGCAGAGAGCTGTCCGCTCACGAGGAAAAGGGGGGCTCTCGGCGACTGGTCGCATGGCAGGTCCGGTCGCCAGTGATCTCAGGTTCGGCTCCGTTGGTTTTCGGTTGAGAAGGGTGGCGAAGTCATGGACGTGAATTACATCAACCCGTTCATTGAATCCGTCGTGCACGTTTTTAAAACGGCGCTGGGCTGCGATATCCAGCGAAAGAACTTGTATCTCAAGGATACGGCCGTCCCGAGTCACGAGGTTTCAGGCATCATCGGTCTGTCGGGCAACGCCAGCGGCGTGGTCGTGCTGAGCGTGTCGCGGCAGATTGCCTTTCAGGTCGTCAAGACGATGCTTGACATGGAGGCCCACGAATTGAACGCCGACGTGGTGGACGCCGTCGGCGAGCTGACCAACATGGTTGCGGGCGCCGCCAAGGCGCAACTGGCTCAATATGAAATGTCGCTTGGCCTGCCGAGCGTCGTCGCGGGCCGAAACCATTGCGTATCATTTCCTTCGAACGTCAAGCCGATCTGTCTGGTCTTCGACACGCCTTGGGGCGCCATGACGCTGGAGGTCGGGCTCGACCTCAGTGAGTGCGGAGCGGCTTCGCGATACGCTCAACCGGCCGCCGCCGCCAGTTGATCCGCCGGGCAGACCTTTCCGTTTCGCTAAACAGGGCGATATCTGCGGCCGGGCCAGGCGTTTGACCGCGCCTGCCTAGGCCGGCGGCGGCCGTGAACAGCCGACAAGTTTTCCCCAGCGCAGTCGGGCGCTTTTCACAAAAGCGAATGCGCGAAAGTCGTGCTCTGACAAGCGACTCCGGTTTTCATCGCGGGCGCGTCGCGCAGCATCCGCGGGCGGCTGGTTGGCCGCACGTCCGTTGATGGTTTAGAATCGCCCGCCCAGCAATCGGTTGGATCTGGCAATGGCAATTCTTAAGGATGAACGCGACGTGGAAGAATCGGCAAGCGTGGAGACGTTGAAGGCGGACGAGGCTTCTCTTAATTATATCGGTCAGTGGCGAGGGCTGGTCAGCACGACCAACTGGGAGAAAGGGCGGATCATCCACGAGTGGCGCGAGGCGCTGATCGCCGCGGACGCCAGCCCGCAGGAATACTCAGACGAAGCTTGGAGCCGCCGCGTCGGCAACGTCACCGGCCAGCACGTGGGCCGGCTGCGCCGCGTCCATGAACGGTTCAGCGCCGTTCGGACGCAGTATGCCGGCCTGTTCTGGAGCCATTTCCAGGCCGCCGTGGAGTGGTCCGACGCCGAGATGTGGCTGGAAGGCGCCGTGCAAAGCGGCTGGTCGATCAACGAGATGCGGGCCCGCCGCTGGGAGTCGCTTGGCCTGCCCGCCGACCAGCAGCCGACGGACGAATCGGTGGTCGAGAGCGAGCTGGACGAAGACGCCGACGCCGCGAACGATTCTCGCCTGAGCGAAGTTCGCGATCCCGGCGAATACGGCGGCGATGCCGAAGGCGCCTCGCGCAGCTACGAGAGCGAAGTCGACTACGGCGAGGAGTCTCGCGACGAGGCTCAGCCGGGCGTGCCTTTCGAGACGGCGGCTGAAGCGCCGGCCGAGCAGGAGGAGCAGACCGCCGAGCCGCCGGTTCGCCCTTTCGAAAACCTGCCCGAATTGCCGGATGACCTGGCTGAGGCCTTCGAGTCGTTCAAGCTGGCCCTCCTGCACCATAAGCTGGCCGGTTGGAAGGAGATCTCTCGCGGCGACGTGCTGGCCAGTCTCGAAGCGCTCAAACAACTAGCCTTGGCGCCGACGGAAGAGTGAACCGGCAAAAACGCGGAAGTCGGAATGCGGAAGTCGGAATGGTAAAGTGACAAGCCGCTCCGCCGCCTTGCATCTCGAATCCTGCGTGCATCGTTCACTTCCGCCGGACGACTACGTTGACGTTGTACTGGCCCGGAAACGCCTGGTTGTGGGGGTGGGGGTTGTTGGCCGCAGCAACGCCGAGCTGCAGTTCGCCGCTGCGGTCGGCGACGAATGCATGCTTAGAACCGACCTTGAAAATCGGTCCGCTGTCGCCGATTTTCGCCACCAGCGCGCCGCCGGGAATCTCGTTCTGGACGAACCAGCCGTAATTTGACGCGCCGTCCGGCGTCGAAAACGCCCGGCTGCCCCAGGGCGTCATGGTGATTGTGCCCGACGCGGAGATCGAAACGCGATCTCCGCGTTGAAGATTCAATCGGGCAGGCTTCATTCCGGCCGGCGCCAGGTGCGTGCCTTCGACCGCCAGCGACTTGCGCAGCGTTTCGCTCTTCATCACGTCGCGATCGGCGCTGCGAATATCGCTCAGCTTCACGTGCAGTGGTCCGTAAGGGCTGTTGATGGTGAACTCCTGCGGCACGATGCGGCCAACGATCGTGAATTGCATGGTCTCGACCGTATC
>DASZUP010000458.1:0-1588 GCA_035547635.1 Pirellulales bacterium | reverse complement strand
AAGGAGACATGACCAGCCCCGAGCGATAGGCGTCGTAGCCAAACAGCGACTGGAGCAGTCCCGGCAGCGACGTGCTGGCGGCATAGAGCTCGGCATAGGCGAAAAAGATGATGACGCTGCACACCCAGAAATTGCGCTCGCCCAGCGGCCGGAAATTGACCACGGGGTTTTTATTTCGCAGTTCCCAGGTGACGAGGGCGGCCCCCCCCAGCACGAAGATCAGTAGCAGCGCCTGGACCTTTCCGAAGGGGTCGCCCAGCCAGTCCCATTCCTGGCCCTTGGTGATCAGCACTTCCCATGCGCACATGACCAGCGTCAACAGCGCCAGGCCGATGTAGTCGAAATTGAGTGGCATGCGCCGCAGCCGGGCGCGTTCCTGCTTGAGATAATCCGGGTCGTCGACGACGAAGTAGGATATCAACAGCGCGATGCCGCCGATCGGGATGTTGATGAAAAAGATCCAACGCCAACTGTGGTAGTCGGAGAGATACCCGCCGAGCGTCGGGCCGACGACGGGCGCCGTCAGCGCCGCGATGCCGAACAACGTCATGGCGGTCCCCTGCTTCTCGGGCGGGAAACTGTCAATCAAGATCGCCTGGCTGGACGGCTGCAGTCCGCCGCCGGCCAGGCCCTGGATGACCCGGAACAGGACAATCTGCCACAGGCTGGTGGCCATGCCGCACAGCGCGGAAGCGATGGTAAAAACCGCGATCGACGTCAGGAAATAGTTACGGCGGCCCATGCGGGCCGAGAGCCAGCCGGAAATCGGCAAGATCGTGGCGTTCGCGGCCAGGTAGCTGGTGAGCACCCACTCGGCGTCGACCACCGCCGCCGACAGCTCGCCCGCGATGTACCGCAGCGAGACAATCGCAACCGTCGTGTCCAGCACCTCCATAAACGTGGGGATAATCACAGCGGCCACGACCAGCCAGGCATGGCTCGCCGGGCGGCTGGTTGCGACCGGGGCAACCGCGACGCTGCTCATACTGCGTGCTCCATGGTCCGCCAGGGGGCCGATGCGTCAGGGTTGGGAGGCGACTGGGCCCTTGGGAAGCTCGGCAAACGGTTGCAAGACTTCTCCGGCATGCGGACCGGTGGGCGGCTCGTTGATGTACACGTAGGGGACGACCGAGAGACCGATGAACAGGGGGCTCTTTTCGGGATCGTAGTCAGTCAGCTCAATCCGGACGGGCAGCCGCTGCACAATCTTGACGAAATTGCCCGTGGCGTTCTGGGGCGGCAGCAGTGCGAGCGTGGTGCCGGTCCCCATGGTGAATCCAGTCACTCGGCCCTCGAACTCCCGCCGGCGGCCGTACATGTCAACCTCGCAGCGCACGCGCTGGCCGATGCGCTGTTCGGCCAGTTGCGTTTCCTTGAAGTTGGCGTCGATCCAGATCTCCGTAAGCGACCTCACGGCCATCAGGCCTTGGCCGATCTGGACGTAGTTTCCCGGGTTGACGTTGCGGCTGGTGACCTGGCCGTCGATGTCGCTGGTGATGTCGCAGTAGCGGAGGTTCAGCTCGGCCTGAGCCAGATCGGCTTCCGCCTGAGCAATATTGGCCTCGGCGCGCTTCACGGCGGGCGATTC
>DASZUP010000457.1:0-2287 GCA_035547635.1 Pirellulales bacterium | reverse complement strand
GCGGTGTTGATGGTCGCCGGCGGCCGACCGGTCGAATCGGGCAAGGTCGTGCTGTTCGATGTCCGCAGCGGCAAACGTCTGGCCGAAGTCGGCGACGAAATCGACGCCGTGCTGGCCGCCGACCTCAGTCCCGATCAACGTCTTGTCGCCTTGGGCGGCTCGGGCCGCACCGTCAAAGTCTATTCCACCGGCGACGGCGTGCTGCGGTACAAGATTACCAAACACACCGACTGGATTACCGCCGTCGCGTTCAGTCCGGATGGCGGCAAGCTTGCCACAGCCGACCGCGCGGGCGGCATTCACTTGTGGGATGCCAAGAGCGGCGGCATTCTGCTCAATCTCGCCGAACACAAGGCCGCCGTCCGAGCGCTCGACTGGCGCGCCGACAGCAAACTGCTGGTCTCGGCCGGAGAGGACGGTAAGCTGATCTGGTGGGACGTTGCCGACGGCTTCCCGGCCATCAACAAGGCCAACGCTCATCCTCCGAGCCGCCCGCCGGGAACTTACGGCACGGTTCCCAACGGAGTACTGGCCGCCAGGTTCTCTTCTGACGGAAGCCTCGTCACGTGCGGCCGAGACCAAGTTGTGCGATTGTGGGCCCCTGACGGAAGTGAGAAGAAATCGTTCACCATCGATCGCGGGATTCCCATCAGCACCGCCGTCTCGTTCGACGGAAGAAAGATCGTCAGCGGCGACTCGTCCGGCGCCGTGCGGTTCTGGAAAGCCGAATAGAACACAGTCAGAAGACAAATAAACTCCCGGGGAAACACCCATGCAGCAACACGCCATCAACCGTCACGGCTGTGCCGGATTCCGCTCGCTCTCGCGTCGCCAGGCGCTGCAGGCCGGAGTGCTCGGCGCGCTCGGCCTTTCGCTGGGGGATATGTTCCGGCTGGAAGCCGCCGACAATCAGGCCTTTACGCAGGCCGCGGGCGAAAAGAAGACCGCCAAAGCCTTGAGCGTGATCCAATTGCACCTCGGCGGCGGCTTTCAACAGCAAGAATCGCTCGATCCGAAGCCAGAAGCCCCGGTTGAGATTCGCGGCTCATTTGGCATTACCAAAACCCGTTCGGGCGAGGTGCTCAGCGACAACTTTCCCGAGACGGCCAAGATTGCCGATAAAATCACGATCCTGCGGAGCCTCGTCGGCCGGGTCCCCGACCACGGCCTGGCGACGTATCATCTGTTCACCGGCTATCCGCAGACGGCGGTGATCGACTATCCGCAGATGGGCTCGGTTGTTTCGCACGAGTTGGGCAAGCGGGGAGAACTGCCGCCTTACATTGCGATTCCAGCCAAGAACGCTTTCTCCGGGGGAACCGGCTTTCTGAGCAGTGCGTATGGACCGTTCGAGTTGGGGGCCGATCCTGGCCAGCGCGGCTACCAGGTGCGCGACTTTGCCATTCCCAAGGAAGTCTCGACCGAGCGTTTCGACCGCCGCCTGGCAGCGAGACAGATCGTCGAGCGGCGGATTCAAAAGCAGCAAGTCGATCCGAATACGCAAGAGACGATGGACGACTTCTATCGGCAAGCCCACACGCTGCTGACGTCGCCCGCCGCCCAGGCCGCATTCAAGCTCGAGGGAGAATCGGAAGACACGTTTCAGCTCTATGGCCGTGACGTCGTGGGACTGAAAGGACCGGACAATCGTTATCACCCGAAGGGCCTGGCCGAACGGCTGATGGTTGCTCGCCGGCTGGTGGAAGCGGGCGTGCGCTTCGTGACCGTAACATACGGCTCGTGGGACTGCCACGTGGACGTGCGTTCCAACACGCTCGATCAGATGCCGGCGCTCGACCACGCCATTGCCGGACTGGTGACCGACCTGGATCAGCGCGGTCTGCTCGATACGACGATCTTCTGGCTGACGTCTGAATTCGGACGCACGCCCAAAGTGAACAGGGATGGCGGCCGCGATCACCACGCTCGCTGCTACTCCAACCTGCTCGCCGGCGGCGGATTCACGCGAGGGCAGATCTTCGGCGCCAGCGACGCCACCGGCGCCGAACCCGCTCGCGACGCCGTGCCGCTGGAGAACCTGCTGTTCACCATCTACCACCACCTCGGGATCGACGCCAACAAGGAACTGCTGGCCTTCGGCACGCGGCCGATCGAGATTGTCAAAAACGCCAGGCTGGTCGAAGGTCTGCTTGGCTGAGCGAACATCTCAAAACATCGATATTGAGACAGATGATGACGGAAAATGCGTTCGTGGAGTCGGTTACGTCTCACCTCACGCTTGTTGAACGCCAAAGAGCCCGGCGCCTGGGGCCGCGCCTTGGCGAAT
>DASZUP010000456.1:0-6492 GCA_035547635.1 Pirellulales bacterium | reverse complement strand
GTTGATTTCCGCCGGAGTGGCGTTCGATCGCGAAATCAGCCCGACGATCACCTGCACGACCTGGTCGGTCGTCGGGTTGTACTTGCCCATGTTGTCCCGGTCGACCAGGTACAACACGCCCTGCTTGCCGCCGGTGAGCAGTAGATTCGGATGCGCGGCGCTGCCGTATTGCGACGGCAACAGGATCAGTCCGCCGGAGCCCAGGTCGATGTTGTTGTAGCCGAGCGTCGCCTGGTTGTGCGGCGTGAAATAATCCGCGACCTTGAGTCCCCAGCCGTTGACGTTTTGATTCGAAGGGCCAGTGCTCGGGTCGCGAGTGATCTTCAGCACGGAGTCTCCGTAGTTTCCGTTGGTCGGAAAACCTTGCGCGTTCAGATTCGTATCGAAGTCGCCGTTGCCCGTGCTGACGAACAGGTTGCCGTCGGAGTCGACGGTAATGGCATTGCCCGACTGCCAGATGGTTCCCAGGCTGCCGTTGGGAGTCGTGTTGAGAGCGCCGTTGAGGGTCATGCTTTGGGCATCGACGGAAAGCACCCAGCCGTGCGCGGTCGCCAACGAACCGTGCGAGCCGAAGGCGATATAGACGTTGCCGTTGTCCAGCGCCAGGCCAGGCCGTTGTAGTTGCCAGAGCGCGTTGAACGTTATCTGGCCATTGACGCTTCCGCTGCCGATGCCATTGACCGTAGGACCTGCAACGAACGAGTAGGAAAGCCCGGCGCCCGCGTTGTTGCCCGTCACCGGGCCGCTCACCAAGGTGTCTGCGATCAGCAGCGGTCCGCCGAATTTTTCGGCGCCGTTGGAAAGATCCAACGCGTGCAGGCGATAGACGTAGTGGGGGCCGTCGGCCCGGACTTCCTTGGTATACGCGACGACGTACAGCGAGTTCGTGCTCGGGTCGATGACCGGCGTGCCGGTGATGCCGTATTCCGGCGAAATATCCGTGGAACTGACGTCCGCGGCGGGCACGGCCGTAACGCCGCTCGAAGGATTGATGAAACTGGCTTGCCACAATGCGACGCCCGTGTCGGCGTCGATACCGTAGACGCTGTCATGTTCCGTGGCCGCAAAGATCACGTCGTGTACGCCTTGAGTCGGCCCGACCGTGATGTTGACGCCCGATACGTAAAGCGGCTGCGCATAAACCTGGCCGTCCAAGGGAGTCGCGGCCAGCTTGCCGAAATCGGTCGGATTGACCGTCGTGGGCGTCAGCACCGTCTCGTTCGGATTGGATCCGCTGCTGCTCTGGTCGTAGTGAAAGCTGGTTACGGAAGCCGACAACAACTGTCGTGCTTCTAACATTTCGTACAGGCTGCGGCGACGGCGCCGGGCAGGCGGACGGGAGCGAAGAGGCGAAGGCATTTCTGTTCCGTGTTTTGTTGCGAGTGCCGAACGCAGAAACGGTCCGGCGTCCTTTCTGCGCAACCCGGTGGGGAAGCGCATCTTGGCTGCAGCGGACGGACAACCTGGCATGGCCCGCCTGGCGTCCAGGCTGTCCTGCGCGGCAGGAGGATCATCCGGACGTGTTTTCAGTCCGGGTTCCATGAAGATTGGCGGCGCCAGGGATGTCAAGCGGTGCGCCAACCTAAATCTCTGGAAAAGTAGGGATAAGGAAATTCCGGTTACGGCTTGCGCAGCCTTGAGGGATGCCGCGGTCCCGTTGACAGAACAGGTCTGGAAAAACGTCGAAAAAACTGCTCTAGCCCCTATTGCGGTGGTTGTGATAGACACTGCATCGCTTGCGGATCAGTCCGGCAGTGGCAAGACGGGAAGAAGGAATGGTTTCGACGACGAATGGCTCGGCGGTTGCCGGCCGAGCGGGGGCGCAGAATCGGCTGTTTAGGACCCCGGCGACCCTTGAGCGAGGCGACGAACCTTCAGGCGGGGCGGAGAGACGCCAGATCGTCCAGGGGTTGAGTGCTTGCAAGTGGCTGGCCCGCGCCATGCTGGCGGTCGCCTTCGCAGGCGTTGTCGTTTACCAGCTTTGTCTTGTCTTCGACCTGAATCATAAGAATTACGGCGAAGGCCCGATCCTGGCGTTTATGGAGCGGATGCAGAGCGAGCCGCTCTCGCTCGCCTGGGCGAATCAACCTCCTTACGGGCTGAGTTGCTACGGACCGGCGTTCTATTGGCTTGCCAATGCCGCGGCGCAGCTCAGCGGCTTGCAGCACAGCCTGATTCCCGGCCGGGCGATTTCATTTATGTCAGCCGTGATTGCGGCCTGCCTGGCGGGCATTGCCGCCTCGCGCCGTACGCAGAGCCTCGAAAACGGCCTGCTGGCCGCCGTGATGTTTCTGACATCGCTCCCGGTGATGGAATGGTCTCCATTCGCCCGAGTCGACATGCTGGCGATCATGTTCATCGCGGCGGCTTATCTGGTTGCCGGGGTGGGCGGACGGCGCGTGACCTTGGCGGCCATTTGCATTGTCGCTGGTTCGCTAGCCAAGCCGACGGCCTCGTTGGCCGCGATTCCGATTTTTTTGCACCTGTTGGCCCATGCCCGCTATCGCGAGGCAAGCCGCTTTGCCGCGCTGGTCTCGCTGCTGGGCGCTGCAACCTGGGGCTTCGTTCAATGGGCGACGAACGGTTTTTTTCTGACTTCGGTGTTAGTGGGCAACCGCAACCCGATGATCCTCTGGCGAGGTTACTCGCACACCTACGCGTTCATCTCCAGTCCGCTGGCCGCCGCCGCCGGCATTGTGGTTGCCCTGCAGTTCATTGCCGCTCCGCAACGGTTCGTCCGTTCGTTGTATAGTCTGGCGTTCGTGGTCAGCCTGGCGATTTCGGCGGTTATTTCCTGCAAGCAGGGTTCGGAAATCAACTATTTCCTCGAGCCCGCGCTACTCGCCAGTCTGGCCGTCGCCATCGAAGGACTGCCGCGATTGAGCGAGCTGAACGCTCGCCGGGCCGCGTTGGCGATGGCGTTTCTCGGGGCCGTGGTTGCCGTGCCGAACTTGCGGGAATTGAAAGTCCGCTATTTCTCGCCGCCGAAGCGTCCCGCTACCTTCGCCGCCGTCAAGCGTATCCTGGCCGACGAACCGGCCGACGTCGAAGTCTTGGCCGACGGTAGAACGATTCCCATGGTCCTGGAGGCGGGCCGCCGGCCCTGGCTGAACGATCCGTACCTGTACACGCTGTTGGTGGACAACGGCGCGCTCGATCCCGCGCCGCTGCTGGACCGCATGAAAGACGGTCGGATCAAGTGGCTCATTCTCCGCCGCCCGGTCGATTTTCACGTCAAGTACCCCGGCTGCTGGCCGCCGGAAGCCTTGGCGATGATTCCGCGGCACTATACGCTGGCCAGTAAAGCCGCGGGGCTTTCGATCTATCGCCACCGCTAACGGGTGGGGCTCGTTCGGGTTCCGTTGCGCAGGGCGATTCTGGTATCCTGTCCTGTAATGACTTCTGACGATCGCCCCTTGTCGCATCTTCACGATACTGAAACGCCGCCAGCCGCCGAGATGCCCGCCTCGCAGGACGAGTGCGATCGCTCCGGCGAGCAGCCGCCGGGATGCTCCGAGTCCGTCGCGGAAACGGCACAAGCATCGCCCGATGGTCGCCAGGTCGAAGATGCCTTGCTGTTAAGCAATCTAACCGTGGTCGTCGGACCGCCCGCTCATCAGGTTCCCTTGCTTGCCGGCGGATCGGAGGCGCCGGCGAAGGAAGAAACCGCGCCAACGCGCCACGTCGAGCGTCTCTCGCCGCGAAGAGCAGCCGAGGCGCCCTCGATGACCCCGAGCGGCGCTGATCCGCTTGTCGTTGCCAGTCTCGCACGGCCAGCGTTACCCTCGCAGTTTCCCGCTCAACGGCCGAACCCACAGCCGCGCGCGTGGCGGCGGCCGCTGATGTTGTTCGTGCTGACGTGCCTCTCGACGTTTTGGGCCGGCGCCAGCGGCAACGATCTGCTGGCGGCGCTGACCGATCCGGGCGAGGTCTTCCTGTCGGCGATCGGCAATGCCCGGCAAGGCCTGCTCTACATGGGCGCCGTGATGGGCATTCTGCTGGCGCACGAGATGGGGCATTTCCTTCAGGCCGTGCGATATCGGGTGCCGGCGAGCTTTCCCATTTTTATCCCGATGCCCATCACGCCCCTGGGAACGATGGGCGCCGTGATCGCACTGCGGGGCTCGCAGGCCAACCGCAAGGAATTATTCGATATTGGATTGACCGGTCCTTGGGCGGGACTGGCGGTCGCGTTGCCAATGGCCGTGATTGGCATTCGCTCGGCCGAAGTCCTCCCCCTGGGCGGCGACGGTTTGGGCGGCTATTTCGGCGATCCGCTGGTGTTCAAGCTGCTGGCCGCCTGGCTCCGCCCCGAGGTCGCCTCGGGCTCGGAACTGGTTGGCCATGCCAACCCGCTGGTCATGGCCAGTTGGGTCGGCATGCTGGTCACCGGCTTGAACATGCTGCCGATCGGACAACTCGATGGCGGGCATGCGACGTATGCCTTGCTTGGCGCGAACTCGCGCTGGCTGGCCCGCGCGATGGTGGCCGCCGCCCTCGCGTTCATCGTCTACGCCGAACAATACGGCTGGAGCGTGATGCTGGCCCTGGTGGTGTTTCTAGGGACCAGCCATCCGCCTACGGCCAACGACGCCGCGCCGCTGGGGCGGTTGCGGTCGACCATCGGTTGGATTTCTCTGTTGATTCCTATCTTCTGCCTGACGCCGTTCCCGTTCGTGCCAAGCTGAGCCCGCTTTCACGCCGGCGGGTGATCTCTTGCACGCCTCGGGCGTACAGCAGGTAGGGCAAACCGGTTAGAATTTATTCGGCTGACTCGTTCGGCGCCGAGTCTTTGCCGGAGGCGTCTTGTTCGGCCGAAGTTTCTTCAGCGGCGCCCTCCTTCGCATCCGGCTTTACATCCCCCGCAGGTTGCTCGTCGGCGGCCGGCGACTCCTCGGCGGCAGGTTGGTCTGCGGCCGGTTCGGTCGCCGCGGGCGGCTCGTCCGTGGAGTAGGTTGGCTCCGCCGGCGCTCGCAGGGCCAGGTAGAGGATCATGCCCAGGATGCCGACAGCGACCACCACGGCGGCGATGATCGCCCACTTCAACGCGGCCTGGTTGAGCTGTTCCTCCTTGCGGCGCCGCAGCTCGGCCTGTTCTTCTTTGAACTCGATGCTGTCCTGGTAGCGCAAATGAAATTGCGTGTTGCAGATCGGACAGAGAACGTCCTGGTCGACCATGTCCATTGGCGTCTGCAACTCGTGCCCTTGCGGGCAGGGGATGCGCACGATCCGCGGTTCTTTCTTTTCGGGCTCTTCGGGCTTGGCCGGCTCGGAGGGCGCCGCGGGGGCGTCGCCTGGCGTCGCGGAAGGGCCGACATGAAATTGCGGGGCAGTTTCAGCGGCAGGACCGGGTGTCGCTTCGGTGGCCGGCGGTCCCCCGGGAGGCAGACCTTGAAAACCGCCCGGCGAGACTCCGGGAAAGCCCGAGTCGGAAGCTACGTGCTGGCCCTCTGCCGGCGCCCACCCCGCTTGCGGCGCTCCTGACGCGGTTCCCGGATAAGCTTGCCCTGCGGGCCCAGGATAGGCGGCCCCGGCGGGCGGCTGGCCGTAACCCGGCGGTCCATAGCCGGGCTGGCCGTAGCCTTGCGGGTGCCCATAGTGCTGCGGCTGGCCGTAGCCTTGCGGCGGACCATAACCCTGTGGTTGGCCGTAGCCGGGTTGTGGCGCATAACCGGGCGGCCAGCCGGCGGGGGCGGCAGGGCCGGTTTGCACGACCGGGACGACAAACACGGCTCCGCACATCGGACATTGGCTCTGCTGGCCCATTTGGGACTCGTGTCCCTCCAGCAGGTGTCCGTTCGGGCAATAGAATTGAAAGGCCATCTGTTCAGCTTATCCCACGCTCGGGTCCGCACAAGCGAGCCGGTAGCAGTAATCGAACAGCAGTTGCCATTCTCGCTGCTGGATTTGCCGGCAAAGCTGTGCAGAAGGGGAGCGACCCGTCGATGCCGCCTGGCACAGGTCGACAAATTGAAAATGATCCCAATCCGCCTGTTCGCTCAGAAATTCGGTCGCCGCGTCCGCCGGCGCCGCCTGTGCGAGCTTGCGGGCCGCCTGGGCCAGCTCGGGGCCGATCGGGTGGCGGCCTACGCGGCGGAACCAGTACTTCGCATTGCCGAAGTCAGGCTCGCGGCGATGCATCAAACCGTGCCAATAGCTTCCTTCCACCGTCTCAATTTCCTGGCTGATCGAGTGCGATTCGTCCAGGAAATCGTGGTACAGCCATAACCCCGCCAGGCAAGCGGCCGCCATGGTTCGCCTGGCCAGGGCGTGCGGGGCGACCAGTGTTTCCGGACTCAGGGCCTCCAGTTGGCTGCGGAGCTTCTGATTCGGCGTACCCGGTCCCAGTTCGTTGAGCCGCTCCGGAGCGAGCAATTCGGCCGCCGGCCCATAAGCCTGGGGATTAAATCGAGCCATAGCGTTTCCCGGCGCCTTCCCAGCAACGCCGCCTGCCGTTCGGTCGGGGGCGGCCGCACTACCAACTCTTCGAGT
>DASZUP010000455.1:0-11232 GCA_035547635.1 Pirellulales bacterium | reverse complement strand
TCATGATTGATCCCCAAGTCTCCGAGCCAATGGCGAACGGCACGAGCCCCGCGCCGACGGCGGCGCCGGAGCCGCTCGACGAGCCGCCGCTCCACGCAGCCAGGTCCCACGGATTCAAGCCGGGGCCGGTAAAAGAAGCATCGGCTTGCTGGTAGCCCAATCCGCCGGCAATTTCGACCATCGCCAGCTTGGCGACCAGCACGGCGCCGGCTTCGCGCAGGCGGCGCACGACCGTCGCATCTTCGTCGAACGTCTGGTCTTTCAAAGGCGCTGCGCCCCAAGAGGCGGGAATGCCGGCAGTCGCCAGCAGATCTTTGGCGCCGTAGGGAATGCCGTGCAGCGGCCCGCGATCGTTGCCCGCGGCGAGTTCTTGATCGGCCGCGGCCGCCTGTCGCACCGCCAACTCTCGCGTCACCGTCACGAGGGCATTAAGCCGCTTGCCGTGCCGTTCGAGCCGGTCCAAGAAGAACTCGGCCAGTTCCACGGCCGAGAACTCTTTGGCGCGTAGTTTCTGGCCTAACGCATGAAGCGACAGCCATGCCGTATCAGCGGGCAGCGCCATGTTCAGCCCTCCGCCCGCCAGGCGCCGAAGATCGGCGCCGGCTCGTCCGCGTTCGTGAGAGCAAAACTGCTCAGAATTCTGGAACGCGCCTGGTCTTCCTCAATTTGCCGCCGAAGCTCGGCGAGTTGCGACTCGTCGAACTCGTGGGGGTAGAGCTGCCGGAGCAGCTGCAGCGTCAGTTCCGCCGGCGGCGCGGCCTTTTCCGCCGAGTCTTGTTTCGGCGACTCCTGTTCGTCGGCCCGCACCGGCGCGGCGCCGAGTACAAGCGGCGAGGCAGCCAATGACGTCGCCGCCAACTGCCGGGCAAAAGTGCGGCGATCAACGACTTCTCGGTGCATGGCGGAGTTTCTCCTTGCATAGACGTGATGTGCAGTTTTCTCTGGCGTTGTATCCCACACCAACCCGAAGCGTTAGCAAGGGCCGCCGGCTTCGCCGGCATGAAAATTCGCTACGTATTGGGCTGGCCTCCTTCTTTCACGCTTCAAGCCTGCGTGTACTGCAACTCGGCTCCAACGCCTCATGCTGCCATCTAACGTTGGATCCGCAATCATCGCTTGTCTTGTCCGTCGCGAACGTAAAGGATGGCCGCTTCAAGACTGTCGGCATCATTAATGTAACGTTGGCTGCCTCGCTCCGCCCACCATTGCTCGCGCATGGCGATCGATACGCCAGACGCTGCAATCCTGGCCGCTTCAAGCGTCTTCAACTTGCGTGTGCACCACGCTTTGAGTTGGCTGCGAATTGTCTTCGGGTGCGTGTCGGCTGAAACGACTACATGAAGATGGTTTGAACGACAGTTCACCGCGTGGAGTACCCAGCCCTTCCAGCGACAGGTTTCAGCCGCCTGCTCTTCGACGGCGCGGCGTTGTTCGCGGTCGAGGCGGCATGCCGTCTCCGTCATTCTCGCTCGCGCTTCAAGCTTTAAGACGGGGTCGGGCAGTTGCCATCCAGGGCGGTACAACACCCATCCTCGCTGGTCGCCCGGCAGCCAAGTGCCGTACGTAGACCATGTGATCATGAAACCCAGTGGATCCGCCATCGGCGGTTCCTCGGCGCGTTCTCTCAATACCCCCATCCTTTGCTCTCTGCGCCATGAGTGTCAGAATATGGAATATGCTATCCCTAAAGCAACCTCGCGTCATCCAAGCCCGAGGTATTAGCGAATATTCCGCGCGCCGGCATCGCCGGCCAGCCTCGCTAACGCTTCGGGTTAGTATGGGCATCCGACGTTGTTACCTGCCCTCGGGCGAGGCGTCTTTCCGCTTGAGCGGCGTCTTCCAGAGGTAGAGCACGGCCTCTAAGTCGTGCTGGTCGTTCTCCAGGGTCACGACCTCGTCCGGCTCGACGCCGGCCATATCGAAATCGTGCGATACGATCCGCGAGCCGGGCGCCAACTTCTCGAGTTGAGGGATCAGCTTCACGTTGAGTCGCGGCAACAGGTAGAGCGTGACGACGCTGGCCGGGCTAAGGTCGAGCGTGAAGATGTCTCGCTGTTCGATCTGCACCAGTTCCTCGACTCCGTTGCGCCGCACGTTCTCTCGGGCCTCTGCGACGCGTTCGGGATCGATGTCGTAACCGACGCCGCGACACCCGAACTGTTTGGCGGCCGCGACCACGATCCGGCCGTCGCCGCAGCCCAAGTCGTAAACGACGTCGTCGGGACCGACCTCGGCCAGTTCCAGCATTCTTTGGACGATCTTCTCCGACGTGCGGACGTACGGGGCGTTGACCATCGGCCGCGGCAGGGGGGCGTTGTCGAGTTTCGCTTCGCTGAGTTGCTTCAAATACCAGCGTGCCGCAAGGCCGGCGGACACCAGGATCAATGCCAGGGCAATCCACCAGCCGGGGGAAATCCGGCGGCGCGTATCAGCGGCGGAAGGCGTCGATCGGGCGTCGGAAGAAGTCATGGGGCGTCAAAATGAGAATTCCAATGCCGCCGTCACGGCGCGACTTTCGCGCCGCAGTAGCTGTAGCGGAATCCGTGAGGATTCCGGGCGCTTCCTTACGAATCTCAAGCGCCAAGGCGGCTCAAAGCGTCAACGCGGCGGCTACGGAATCTTCCCAGATTCCGCTACGTGCAAGAGTCATGTTAGCCGACGCCCCGGCAACATGCCACGATTGACCCGGCCGCCCCCGATCTTCGAACATGCGCCGCTGGCTGCTCAAAAACTGCCGACGCGATGCTCCGGCAGACGGGTGGAAGATGCACCGGATAGAGTCTTGCGCCGCCGGCTGCAGACTCGGGTTCCCCGGGGACTGAGAAGACGTATAATCTGCGCTGCGGGCCGGTCGTTTCGCCGGCTCGCGGCTTCACCTGAACCACAAAGGCCGACGCATGCCCACGATTACCCGTTTGTCTCGCTGGTCTCTTGTTTTTCTGCCGGCGGTTTTCGCCGTTGCGGTTCAGCCCGCCTATGCAGAGCCAAAGAAATCCGAGCTCAAGAAGGTCGTCTCGATCGAGGGGATTACCGAATATCGGTTGGATAACGGCCTGCAAGTATTGCTCTATCCGGACGAATCGAAGCCGACCGTCACTGTCAACCTGACGATCTTCGTCGGTTCGCGGCATGAAGGTTACGGCGAAGCCGGCATGGCGCACCTGCTGGAGCACATGTTGTTCAAGGGCACCCCCGACCATCCAGAAATCCCCAAGGCATTGCAGGACCGCGGCGCCAACTATAACGGCACGACCTGGGTCGACCGCACGAACTATTACGAGACGCTGCCGGCCAGCGACGAAAACCTGGAGTTTGGAATTCACCTGGAATCCGACCGGCTGGTCAACAGTTTCGTCAAGCACGAAGACCTGCTCAAGGAAATGACCGTCGTCCGCAATGAGTTCGAGCGCGGCGAAAACTCGCCGGAGCGCGTGCTTGACCAGCGGCTGATGGCGGTGGCCTTCGATTGGCACAACTACGGCAAGTCGACCATTGGCAATCGCAGCGACATCGAACGCGTGCCGATCGCCAGCTTGCAGGCCTTCTATCGCAAGTACTACCAGACCGACAACGCCATGCTGGTCGTGGCGGGCAAATTCGACCAGGCCAAGGCGATTGAATTTATCGAGAAGTATTTCGGCGCCTTGAAACGGCCGGAGCGCAAGCTCGACAAGACGTACACGGAAGAGCCGGCCCAGGATGGCGAGCGGACGGTGACCTTGCGTCGCGTGGGCGACGTCGGCATTGTCAGCGCACTGTATCACGTCCCATCGGGCGGACATCCCGAGTCGGCCGCGCTGGACGTACTGGGCGAGATTCTCGGCGCCGAGCCCTCCGGCCGCCTGTATAAGGCGCTGGTTGAAACGCGCAAAGCCGCGTCGGTGGCGGCGGGCGCCGGAACCTGGCATGACCCGGGCATCTTTCAGGTGCAAGCCGAGTTGCGCCGCGAGGACTCGCTGGAAGAGGCCAAAAAGATCCTGCTGGAAACGACGGAAGAGATCGGCCAGAAAGGCGTGAGCCAGGCCGAGGTGGATCGCGCCCGGCAAAAGCTGCTCAAGCAACGCGAACTGGCGCAGGCCAACACCAGCTCCGTCGCCGTGCAACTCAGCGACTGGGCCGGCCAGGGCGATTGGCGGATGTACTTCCTGCACCGTGATCGGATCGAGAAGGTCACGCCCGAGGACGTGAAGGAAGTCGCCCAGAAGTATCTGGTTCCGAACAACCGTACGGTGGGCATGTTCATTCCCACCGACAAGACCGAGAAAACGCCGATTCCGCCGACGCCCGATTTGCACGGCTTGCTGGCCGACTACAAGGGACGCGAGGCGATCGCCGAAGGCGAAGCGTTCGACGTTTCGCCGGAGAACATCGAGAAGCACGTCGACCGCAGCAGCTTGCCGGAAGGCATCAAGCTGGCGCTGCTGCCCAAGAAGACGAAAGGCGAGGCGGTCAACCTGCGAGTCGTCGTACGGTACGGCAATTTGAAAAACCTGCAAGGCCGGGTGCTGGCCTGCGAATTGCTGCCGCACTTGATGCTTCGCGGCACAAAGCAGCTCTCGCGGCAAGAACTGCAGGACGAGCTGGACAAAAACCTGGCGACCGTCCGCGCCAGCGGCGAGGCGGGCAAGGCGACTTTCACCGTGCAGACCAAGCGCCAGAATCTGCCGAAGGTGATGGAGCTGCTGCGGCAGATCCTTCGCGAGCCCGCGCTTTCCGCCGACGAATTCGAAGTCTTGCAGCGTGAAACGCTGGCCCAGCTCGAACAGCAGCTGACCGACCCGCAATCGCTGGCGATCATTCGCTTGCGCCGCTGGGTATCTCCATACGCCAAGGACGACGTCCGCTACATTCCCAAGGTGAAGGAAGATATCGAGCGCACCAAGTCGGCCACGCGAGAGCAGCTCAAGCAGCTTTATGCGGACTACCTCGGCGCGCAAGCGGGCGAGGTGGCGGTGGTCGGAGACTTTGATCAGGAACAATGCCGCGCCGCACTGGCCGGCATCTTCGCCGACTGGACCTCGGGTAAAGAGTACGGCCGGCTGCCCAGGAAAGACTTTCCGGACGTGAAAGGGGGAGCCGAAGAGATTCTGACGCCCGACAAGGCCAACGCCATGTACTTCGCCGGCCAGACGTTTCCCATGAAAGATACGGATCCTGATTACCCGGCGCTGCTGGCGGGCAATTACATCCTGGGCGCCAGCGCCCTTTCCTCGCGGCTGGGCGATCGCGTGCGTCAGAAAGAGGGGCTTTCCTACGGAGTCGGCTCGCACATTGCCGCCGAGTCGCTCGATGAGCGAGCCAGTCTGACGCTGTACGCGATTTACAACCCCGCCGTCATGCAGAAGGTCGTCGCGACGATCCGCGAAGAGCTGGAGCAGATCGTCAAGGACGGCGTGACGGCCGATGAACTGGCGCGAGCCAAGAGCGGTTACGTTCAGGAACAGCAGGTGCAACGCACCAGCGACTCGGCGCTGGCCAGCATCCTGGCCGACACGCTGTACACGGATCGGACGATGGCGTACTACGCCAACCTTGAGCAAGGCGTCAAAGCGCTCTCGCCGGACGAGGTGCTCGCGGCGCTGCAGAAGTATATCCATCCGAAGCTATTGGCGGTGGTCGTAGCCGGCGACTTTGAGGCGGCTGAAAAGGCCGAAGAAAAGCCCGCCAGACAGGAATAGATTGACCGGCGCCTTCGCAGGATGCCCTTCGCCGGCCGCCCGCGCGGCGGCCGGCATAACGGGTTGAAAGCTCGCGCCGTCTCGGCGGCTGGGCGATTCCGCGGTCGACGCGTTTCTGCGCTCTCGCGCCGTTTCGCATTCCTCTGCGACTGGTTAAGCTGGAACCGAGAAGAGTCGAGTCTGTTCCCGTGGCAATGCGTTGAAGACCGGATGGTTCAATTTCGCACTGATGTTCGTCCCGCTTCGGCGGAGCTGGTGGAATTATTCCGGGCGGCTCAACTGAATCGCCCGTTGGGCGATCCGGAAAGAATCAGCCGGATGTACGCGGCTTCGAACCTGGTCGTCACCGCCTGGGAGGGCGAGCGGCTGGTCGGCGTGCTGCGCGGTTGGACCGACGATAATTTTGACGGCTACATCTGCGACCTGGCCGTTCATCCGGAATTCCAGAAGCTGGGCGTCGGACGCGCCTTGCTCGACGCAGTCCGTCGGGGCCGTCCGCAGGTGCAGTTCGTGGTGCGGGCGTCGGCCATCGCCCGGGAGTATTACCAGGGGCTCGGCTGGCAAAAGATCGAGAACGGCTGGTTCTGGCCTCGGCAGCCTTAAGGATCTGCTTGTCGTCAAACGCACCGGCGAATAAGATAGCCTTACCGGCGGCAATCCAGCCAACGTCTGCACGCCTGCCGGAACTTCACACCCGGCCCGGCGCCGCTTCGATGGGCCTGATTTCGGCGCAATAGTTTCATGTCTCACGGCAAGTTGCGGCAGCAAATCGCCTGGGAAGCTGCTCGCTTGATGTACGAACGCATCGAGTCGGAGTATTACCGGGCCAAGCTGAAAGCCGCCAAGCGCATGGGGGGCGGTTGGGTCAAACCCAAGGATCTGCCCAGCAATCGGGAGATTCGCGACGAGATCCAGGTCTTCGCCCGCTTGTTCGAAGGGGACCAGCGCGCCAAGGATCTGCGCGAGATGCGGATTGAGGCGCTGCGAATGATGCGCCTGCTGCGCATCTTCCGGCCCCGCTTGATTGGCAGCACGCTGACCGGCCACGTCCGCCGCGGCAGCGATATCGACCTGCACGTCTTTTCCGACAGCGTCGAGGCGGTCGCGGGCGTGCTCGACCAGGAAGGCGCTTCCTACGAGATCGAGCGCAAACAGGTCCGCAAGCAAGGCGAAGAGCGCGTCTACACGCACATCCACGTTGCAGACCGCTACCCGCTCGAGCTGACCGTGTACGCGGAGAATCTGGCGCACTTCGTCTTCAAGAGCTCGGTCACCGGCAAGCCGATCGAGCGCGCCAGCATTGCCGAGCTGGAGCAATTCCTGGAGCGCGAGTATCCCGGCCTGTCGCTCGATGAAGCGGTGATCGAAGCCGAACAAAAGGTAGACCGCTTTCAGATCTACCAGATGCTGCTGCTGCCGCTGGAGCAAGTCAAGCAGTCTCGCAAGTATCATCCGGAAGGCGATGCGCTGTATCACAGCCTGCAGGTCTTCGATCTGGCGGCGCACGAACAGCCATACGATGAAGAGTTCCTGCTGGCGGCGCTGCTGCACGACGTCGGCAAGGCCATCGATCCGCACGATCACGTCGCCGCGGGGCTCGAGGCGCTGGAAGGCTTCATTACCGAGCGGACGGCATGGCTGATCGAGCATCACATGGAAGGCCAGGCCGCCTGCGACGGCACGCTCGGCGTCCGTGCGCGACGCCGGCTGGCGGAATCGGAAGATTTCGAGGACCTGCTGCTGCTGGCTCGCTGCGACCGGCAGGGTCGCACCGCGGGCGTCGCCGCGCCCGAGCTGGAAGAGGCGCTGGATTACATCCGCGAGCTGTCGCGAAGCTGCAGCGGCTGAATTGCCGGCTGCAATTCAGTGGCGCCGGTTGTAACGCTTTGCTAGCTTGAGCCGGTTGCACGCATCGCAACCAAAACCAATTCCAAACGCTGATTTTCTTCAGTTTTTGCTCGACTGTGACGATCGCGGGGCGAACCGCGTTCATGCGCGCCCCGTACCAGAGGAAATGCAATCGGGGAATCCTGACGGTTTGAACTTGATTCGCCAGTTCGGCGCGCGCTGTTGCGGAACATCCCCATTCTCGTCGGAAGCACGAAACTGACTGTGAAAGGAGGAACGCTGAGCGGTCGCTCTCCGACCTTGAGTTCGACAACTTTGAAGAGGCATTCATCTGAGGAGAACGCAACATGGCCAAGAAGTTGCGGTGGCGCCGCTTGTTCAGCGGATATGAAAGCAACCGCCCGTCTTTTGACGATGCAATGGCCCGAGCTCGCCAGGGCTTGAGCCTGGGATGTGAGGCGCTGGAAGCACGAGAGCTGCTTACGGCGAACGTGGCGGCGGATTACGCCGTCGTAAACGACTGGAACTCCGGCTTTCAGGCGGAGCTCAGCCTGGCCAACCAGCAGTCGACTGGCGTGCAAGGCTGGCAGCTCGAATTCGACATGGCCCGCAATATCACCTCGATCTGGAACGCCAAGATCGTCAGCCACACGGGCGATCATTACGTGATCGCCGGCGCTGCGTGGGACCGCAACTTGGGCGCCCACAGTGCGCTTTCGTTCGGATTTGTCGCCAGCGGCAGCGGCGTCGGCTCCAATCCGCAGAACTACCTGCTCAACGGCGCCCCGCTCGACGGCCAGCCGGCGCCTCTGCCCAGCTTGTCCATCGGCGACGTGTCGCAGGCGGAAGGCGACGGCGGCACGACCAATTTCACCTTCGACGTGACGCTCTCGGCCCCATCGAGCGACGCCGTGACGGTCCAGTATTCGACCGCCGACGGCACGGCCCACGCCGGCAACGACTACAACGCCGCCAGCGGCACGATCACCTTCTCTCCCGGCCAGACCACTCGCCAGATCACCGTCCAGGTGCTGGGCGACACAACTCCCGAGGCGAACGAAACGTTTGCCGTCAAGCTCAGCCATCCGAGCGGCGCCACCCTGGCGACGACGCAAGCGACCGGGACGATCGTCAATGACGATACGACGGCCAGCAGCGGCGACTTCACGTTCAAAGTCGGCGCCGACTGGGGCAGCGGATTCACGGGCCAGATTACGGCCACGAACTCCAGCCAGCAGACCATCAACGACTGGCAGCTCGAATTCGATTTCGCGGGCGAGATCACCGCCATCTGGGATGCTACGATCGTCAGTCACGTCGGCAATCACTACCTCGTGCGAAACGCCGGTTGGAACGCCACGATTGCGCCGGGCGCAACCGTCTCCTTCGGCTTCAACGGCAGCCCGGGCAACGGCACCGTCGCGCCGACCAACTACCTGCTGCACGCGGCGACGACCACCGGCGGCGGTGGAGGAGACAACGGCGGCGGCGGAGCGAACCAGGCGCCCACGGCCGGCGGCGATACGGCCGTCGTCGATCCCGGCCAGCCGACGGTGATCAACGTGCTGTCCAACGACTCCGATCCCGACGGAGACGCCCTCTCGGTGACCGGCATCACGCGGCCGGCCCATGGCGTGGCTGTGCTGAACTCCGACGGAACGGTCGCCTATACGTCCAATGACGGCTTCACCGGCAGCGACGCCTTTACGTACACGGTCAGCGACGGACGGGGCGGCACGGATTCCGCCACGGTCACTTTGACCGTCGGCACGCCCGCCGCCACGGGCTCGTGGCCGGCGCAGTTCTACGCGCCGTATGTCGACATCACCCTCTGGCCGACCTACGACCTGGTTTCCGCCGCCCAGAACGGGAACGTCAAGTACTTCAGCCTGGCATTCATCACGGCAGATTCCAACAACAAGCCGGCGTGGGGCGGATACGCCCAGTATGAAGTCAACGGCGGCGACTTCGACATGGCGCTGCGGCAACAAGTTGCCAATCTGCGCGCGGCCGGCGGCGACGTGATGGCGTCGTTCGGCGGCGCGGCCAACCAGGAGATGGCGGAAGTCATCACCGACGTTCCGCAATTGACCGCCGCCTACCAGACGGTCGTCTCCGCCTACAACCTGACGCATCTCGACTTCGACATCGAAGGCGCAGCCGTCGGGGACCATGCTTCGATCGATCGCCGTTCGCAAGCGTTGGCTGCGCTGCAGCAAAACGCCGCCGCAGAGGGCAAGAACCTGGAGATCTGGTTCACCTTGCCCGTGCTGCCCAGCGGTTTGACGGCCGACGGGCTCTATGTGCTGCAGTCGGCGTTGAAGTACGGCGTGCAGATCTCCGGCGTAAACATCATGACGATGGACTATGGAGAAGGGGCGGCGCCGAACCCGCAAGGGCACATGGGCGATTACGCCATCGACGCGGCCAACAGCCTGTTCACTCAGTTGAAAGGGCTGTACGGCTCTTCCAAGACCGATGCGGAATTGTGGCAGATGATCGGCATCACGCCGATGATCGGCGTCAATGATGACACCAACGAGGTGTTCGACCTGGCGGCTGCGCAGGAAATCGTCGATTTCGCGCAGCAGAAGGGCATCAGCCGCATTTCCATCTGGTCGCTCAACCGTGACACCGCGGGGACGGCCAAGAGCTACGTCGACAACACCTCCAGCAGTATCACTCAGAACGCGTTCGATTTTTCGCATATCTTCGAAACGATCTGAACTGCGACGGACAGATTACAGCGTGAACGTTTTGTGGTGAGTGTCAGCGCGGCAGCGAGCGGTCGGCGCCAGTCGGCCGTTCGCTGCTGGCGCGAGCCGCTCGTCCGTCAGAGAATCTGCGAGGTTTCCTTCGCAACGAGCCGCGCTTTTGTGTGCCGTGCTTTTGTGTGCCATGCCTTCGTCGGCGCCTCGCCGACGTAGGCATGCATGACTCGGCGCACGGGACGCATGCTACGCCAGAGCGAACGCGACTGCCGCTTAACTCCCCTGCCTTAGCGCCAGCGCCTGGTCCATCCGCTCGGCAATATCGGCCAGCCGTTTTCGATCTCCGCCAGGCACTTCGGCCGTGGCCCAGCCTGAGGTGTAACCGATATCAGCCAACGCCGCTCGGACGGCGGGCCAGTCGCAATCGCCGTCGCCGATTTCCACGTTGAAGCCCTTCCACAGCCCTTCGTCTTTTTGCAGCTTGCGGCTGTATTCCTTCACATCCAGCTTGCCGATCCGCGTGCCGAGGATGCGGATCCACTGTTCCGGCCAGCCGAAGCGCACGACATTGCCGATATCGAAGTAGGAGCCGACCGCAGGGCTGTCCAACTCGTCGATAAAGCGGACCATTTCCAGAGGACTCAACAGGAAGTTGTTCCAGACGTTCTCGATCAGCAGCTTGATCTCCTGCTTCTCGGCGTACGGCAAGGCGGCTTTGATCCGCTCGTGCTGCTCGCGATAGACCTGATCGTAAGGGCTTTGCTTGTTAACCTGCCCGGCGACGACCAGCACGCTCGTGGCGCCATAGAACTTGGCGCTGTCGATCGCGTGCTTCAGGTCCGGCTTACTGCTATTGAGAAAGCCGTGGACGACGACGCCCGTCGCTTCGATCGCCGCGCGCACCTCGTTGGGGTCGACCTTCGCCGTGACGTGGATCTCCGTACCGTCGAACCCCAGGTCGGCCAGCAACTTGAACTTATCAAGCACCGACAAAT
>DASZUP010000454.1:0-8242 GCA_035547635.1 Pirellulales bacterium | reverse complement strand
CGCGGCAGCTTCTTGCTGACGACCATCCGGAAATCGCGGCGGTTCTGCTCCAGCAAGTGAGTCAGCGTCCGCAGGTTGTGCGGCATGCGGGCCATGATCTGTTCTTTGGTCAAGCGCTCGGTGAGCGAGACCTTGATCGTGCGGTCGAAAGGCAGCGTACCTTCATGCACCTTTTGCAGCGTGGCAATGGTCGCCTGCATCGCGTAGTCGCAGCCCAACACGGTGCGGCGGAACCGCTTGCGGGTGACCTCGATCTTCTTGGCCAGCGAAATCTCCTGCTCGCGGGTGAGCAGCGGAATCACGGCCATCTGGGTCAGGTACATCCGCACCGGGTCGTCGCTCCACTTGACCGCCTCATCGGCCAGGCTGGGGCGAAGACTCTCTTCGGGCAGCGGCTCTTCTTCGCCGACGCCATCCTCGAAAGCGTCGCGAACGGCGCGCGCCGTCTCTTTCGACCCCAAGTCCGCAAACACGGGCTCGGGCGGTTCATTGACCAGTTCGATGCCTTGGTCTTCCAAGGCAGTCAGCAAGCTATCGAGTTTGTCGGGATTTACGGCTTCGTCGGGCAAGTACTCATTGACCTGATCGTAGGTCAAATAACCCTGGGCCTTGCCTGTTGCGACCAGTTCCGACAGGTCTTTATCCGAGTGGTCCACCTGGTTTCCCTCCCACGCCGAACGGCGCGCTGAGACAATCGAATTATGGTCTCGGCCGACCTGTGGAATCAAGGGTCTGCCGGCAGAGACCAACCGACATGGCATCCTACCCATCCGTGGGCGCGGAAATGCCTTGCCGGCGACGTTTCCTCTCAATGATGTCAAGCAATGCGTCGAGTCCTTCTTGTTCGCTAGCCGCTCGGTGAGCTTCCTTACGCCGGGCGCGGCTGCGCTGCTCCTCTCGGTGGTCTCGAATGGCGGCCAGCAGACCGCTCAGCGCCGTCGCCAAATCCGTCGGATTCTTGGCTTGGCGCGATTCATCGAGTTCAACTAACAGGGTTTTAAGCTGTGCGTCTTCGATCTCCAATAGCAACCGATCCAGGTTCGGTTCCTCGCCCGCATCGGCCATGTCGCAACATCGGTAATACAACGCCCGCAGCCGCGGCGAGCGGATTTCGTCGGGCCCCAGCTCCGAGCGAACCTGGTCAAGCAACTCAGGCGCCGAGACCACGATTTCCATGATCTCGCGATGCGCCAGGTCAAACTTGTCCTGCACTGCGGGTTCGACCTCTTCGAGCGGCGGTTCCGCGCTCGCCGGCTGCGTGCTCGTCGGCTGGGCGACAGCGGGCCGCGACGTCCGCCGCAAATCGGCCAACCGACGACGCAGCAGATCCTCGTTGACGTCGAGCCGATGCGACAGCTTGTGCAGGATCTGATCCTCCCGCAATAGCGCGGCACTGGTCGTATTCACGTCCAACCGCGGCGCCTTGGCCAGCGTGGACAGCATCTGCTCCACGGCGCGATGAATGGCATGCGTGCCGCTGCTGGCGTTCAGACCGGCAGTGACCAGCCGAAAGCGGTGCTCCACGGCGTCAATCGCCGTCGCCAGCAGCTCACGGAACGCATCAGCGCCTTGATTCAGTAAAAAATCGGCCGGATCCAGGTCGTCAGGCAGGGTCAGGATTTGCAAATCGACCTGCTCCGCCACGAACAGCTCCAGAATCTGATCGGACCGCCGGCGGCCCGCTTCATCGCCGTCCAGCACGAGCAGAATCTGATCGGCGAAGCGACGCAGGAGTTTGATGTGCCCCGCCCCTAACGCCGTGCCCAACACGGCTACGGCGTGATCGAAGCCGCACTGGTGGGCAATCAGCGTGTCGGTGTAGCCTTCCATGACCAGGGCCGTGCGGCCCTTCATGATCGCGTCTCGCGCCAGATCGAGACCGTAGAGCATGTGGCTCTTAGTAAAAATCGGCGTTTCCGGCGAGTTGATGTACTTAGCGCCTTCTCCGTTGCCGATGCCCGGCGTCGAGCGGCCGCCCACGGCGACGGGCCGGCCCTGCACGTCGCGAATGGGGAACAGCACGCGGCCGCGAAACCGATCGTAGTGCCCTGGCCCGTTGGGCCGCTTGATCGCCAGACCGATCGACTCCAAAACCGAGGGCGTGAACCGCGTGCCGCGTGCGCGAGCCAGCAGCCAATCCCAGGAATCGGGCGAAAAGCCGAGATGAAACCGCGCGACGCTCTCCGGCGTGACGCCGCGCCGCTCCAGATATTCGCGAGCCGGTCGGGCCTCATCCGACTGCAACAGGCATTCGTGAAACTGCTGCTCGGCCCAAGCCATGGCCTGGTACAGCAACAGCCGCTCCTGGGAGCCGCCGCGAGACGGACCCAACGTGATGCCGGCGCGCTCGGCCAGCATTGCCAGCGCCTCGGGGAAGGCGACGTTCTCCTGCTTCATTACAAAGCTGAAAACGTCTCCGCCAATATCGCAAACCCAGCACTTGAACGACTGCCGTTCCGGATTGACCTGCAGGCTGGGGCGAGAGTCGTCATGCCAGGGACAGAGCCCCTTATAGCCGCGCCCTTCGCGGCGCAACTGCACGTATTGCCCCACCAGATCGACGATGTCGATCGCCCGCTTGACTTGCTCTTTGGCGCTATCGGAAGTCGACCCGAAAGACACCTTAAACTCCTCAAGCGAGAAAGACGCAGCCCTTCAAGCGGGCGGGATTATAGGACGCCCCGAAAGTCCGGTCAAGCACAACTAAAAGCCCCGTTTTACCGCAAAAATACCGCTCCCGACAGCACACTAACTACCGCGCGCCAGGCACACTTCGCCCATGCCGTGCGACGTCAGCGATTGCCGGGGCGGCGCCGCTGCAGTTCGTGCTCCGACGGGCGCTGGTCGACCGTGACGTCCAGCGAGACGCGCTCTCCGTCCCGGATGACCACGACCTTCGCCGTCGAGCCGACCTCGGTCCGGGCCACCAGCAGCGGCAACTCCGACTCGTTGACCACATCGATCCCATTCCATTGCACGATCACGTCGCCCGGTTTCATGCCTCCCTTTTCCGCCGGCGAGCCGGGCAGCACTTGGACCACCAACGCCCCCGCCGCGCCGGGCAACTTTAAACGTTCCGCGATTTGAGGCGTCAAAGCCTGCATCTCGACGCCGAGCCAGCCGCGCACCACTTTGCCGCCCGTCTTTAGCCGTTCGTAGACGTCCTTGGCCACCTTGCTGGGAATGGCGAAACTGATGCCTTGGAACGCCCGGCCGACGATCGCCGTCGTGATGCCGATCAGTTTTCCTTCGACGTTCAGCAGGGGGCCGCCGCTGTTGCCCGGATTGACCGCGGCGTCGGTCTGCAGGAAGTCCTGATAGAGCTGGCTCACGCCTCGCCGCTGCTTGGCGCTGACGATCCCAGAGGTGACGGTCCGATCCAGTCCGTAAGGGCTGCCGACGGCCAGCACCCAGTCGCCGACTTCCAGCGCTTCGCTGTCCCCCCAGGAAATGCTCGTCAGGTTCATGGCGCTGACGCGCAGCACGGCCAGATCCGTCGACTCGTCGTAACCGACCACAGCTACGTCTTTGTCTGCAATCGTCCGGCCGTCGCTGAGCTTGACGACGATCATGTCGGCGCCTTGAATCACGTGATAATTCGTCAGCACGTAGCCTTCGTCGCCGTCGACGATCACGCCGGAGCCCTGGCCCTGAGCAAACTGCTGCTCTTGCCCCGGCGGCAGGAGGAATTCAAAACCTTCGATGGAAAGCGCGCGGTTGCCGCCCCGGGCGGCCTGCACCGTATCAATATGAACTACCGAAGGCTCAACTCGCCTGGCCACGTCGCGAAAGGCCCGCGACGTGTCGGAAAGTTTCACCAACTGCGCATTCTTCGCCAACTCATCCAGATCCTCGGCCGCCGCATCGGCGCGGGCCCGCAGTTCGCCGCGGGTAATCGAGTACTGCACCTGCTCGGCCATATAGGGCAGCACCAGCCCCAGGCACAACGCCGCCAGGATCCAAAGCAGCCTTGGCAGCCGCGAGTTCGAAGGCGTAGGATAAACTGGTTCTTGCATCCGATCCGTACCGTCCGACACTCGAGTCGCGGCGAAGTAACGTTGTCGGCCCAATTATAAGCGGCAATCTTCAGTCCGAACACCCCGCACGCATTCCGCATGGCGCGATCTCTTCGGTCCGGCATCTTGCCTCCGTCTGCGTATTTTCCGCCCGCCGAATTGGCTTCGCCCGAGGGCTTGATCGGCGTCGGCGGCGAGCTGACGCCGGATTGGCTGCTGGACGCCTATCGTCACGGCATTTTTCCCTGGCCCTTTCACGACGAACAGTTGGCCTGGTGGTCGCCCGATCCGCGCGCAGTTTTCGAACTCGACGGCCTGCACATTTCGCGCCGCCTGGCGCGCACTGTGCGCAGCGGACGTTTTACGGCGAGTTGCGATCTCGCGTTCGCCGATGTGATGGAAGGTTGCGCAACGGCGCAGAGCCGCCGCTACGGCACCTGGATCACTCCCAGCATGAAAGTCGCCTATCGGCGGCTGCACGAACAGGGCCACGCGCACAGCATCGAAGTCTGGCGCGACGGCCAACTGGCCGGAGGAACCTACGGCGTGGCGATTGGCGGTTTGTTCGCCGCCGAGTCCATGTTCTATCGCGTTCGAGACGCTTCGAAGATCGCGCTGGTGCATCTGCTGGGCCATCTCAACGCGCGCGGCTACGAGCTGCTCGACATCCAGCAGCTCACCGCTCACACCGAGAGCCTCGGCGCCATCGAGATTTCACGCCGCACGTTTCTTTCGCGTTTGTCGCAGGCGCTCGACCGGCCAGTCACTTTTGGGGCGGAGTTAGAAGCGGCTCACCGCTGATACGCCGGCAAGTAGTGCAGGTAGACCTCCAGAATCAGCGAGGCCATGGCGGTCCAGTAAATTTTGTTCCGGCCGATGACCCCTTCGTTTTCCGAAGTGCCGCCGGGCACGTCCCAACTGCCGTCGGCGTTTTGCTTGCTCAACAGCAACTCGCGGACCTTGGGATGCCAGTCGTTCCAGTGCTTGCCTCCGGCCTGGTAGTGGGCCTGGATGGCATAGTAGTGGAAGTAATAGAAGTACTGCACCGGCCCTCCCTCCCACTTCACCGGCTGAGGCGCCAGGTATTCGAGCGCCTTGCCGACCTCGGGGTCGTCATAGCGGCCTAACAACTGCATCGAGAGCACGCCCGCGGCGCTCATCTCGGGCTTAGGGCCGCCGCCCGTCTGATAGCCAAAGCCGCCTTTGGCGTGCGAGCATGACCTAACGTATTCGATCGCCCGGTCGATCGTCTTGGCGGGCAGCGGAATCTCCGCGTTGTTCGCGGCTCGCAGCGCCACGATCTGCATCACCGTCACGCTCAAGTCGGCGTCGTTCGGTTTGGGCTGGTAGCGCCAACCGCCTGAAGGCGCTTGCGCGGAGACGATCAGCGCCACCGCCTTGCGCAGCTTTTCTTCCAGTTCTTCGCTCGGATCCATGCCGTACAATTCCGCGCAGGCCAACGTGACCAGCGCGTGTTCGTACATCGGGCCGTGCGAGGGCCTCAAGGAAGCGAACAGCCCGTTTTCCTGCTGCCCGGAAAGCAGGTATCGCCTGCCTCGCTCGACGACGTCCTGGTAGGGGCCGCGGCCCGGCACGTGCCCGCGCCCCAGCATGGCCAGTATGGCCAGCGCGTTGGGCGCCTGGTTGTCATGATGCCAGCCTCCGTCCGGCGGCTGCTTTTCCGCCAGGTAGGCGACCGCCTTGTCGATCGACGCGGACACCCGCTCAACGATACGCCTTTCAGTCAGGGGAGAAGCGGTCTGCGCCGCTGCACTCGCTGCTGGAATTGTAAGCATCAAGGCGATGCAAATGCGGAATGCGGAATGCGAAATGCGGAAAGACGTCGATCCGCCGCCCGCGCCGATTCTCGCCCCGTTCCGACTTCCGACTTCCGAATTCCGACTTCTCATGAGAGTCCTGCCAATCGGCGCAGGCCGACGTCGAGTGAGTAAATAAAGATCAGCAGGCCCAATACGAGCCAATTGTCCCAGATGCTGGCTTCGCTCGCGAGCGAGACCAGCTTGGGCTCGCCTTGCAGTTGGTCGCTGATCGAGGGCAACTCGTCGATTGCGACGATCTTGCCGAGTTGGGCCAAGGCCGGCGCGTTGACGTTCGGGCGGCGCAACTCCTCGGTCGACGGGCTGACGTGCATCCGCGCTTCGACTGCGTCGAGCGATTCGCCCGGCTCGAAGACAAAGCGGAAATCGCCGACGCTTTGCGGCGTGAACTTGCCCGTGTAGCGCCCGCGGACGGAGGGGTCCGCCGTCATTTCCAACGTTTCAGGCTTCTCGTCGCCGTGCTCTAAGAGCAACGAGAGCGTCGGTTCCTGCCGCGGGGCGCCGTCAGCGGTAAAGGCCATCAACTCAATCCGAGCTTCTTCGCCCGGCCGAGCGCGGACGGGCCGCACTTCCACCCAACTCTTCTTCTTCGCTTCGTCCAGGTCTCGCCGCGCGACAAAGCGAATCGCCTGGCCCCAGAACTTGTAGAAGAAGCGATCGCCCGCGTTCTGTCGCCAAAGCCAGGTGGAGTCGGTCCCGACGAACAATACCTTTCCCTGTCCGGCGAAATGATGCGCCACCAGCGGCAGCTTGCCGTAGCGTCCCTCCACGCTGGGATTATAAGCCAGCACGGTCGCCGCAGGAGAAGGCCGCTCCGCCGCGGCGCACCAGTAATACGGCGGCATTTCAGCCCAGGTTTGCTGATTCCGGCCTCCGTCGTCATAGAGTCGCATGGCGGCATGGATCGATCCGGCGGGACTGATCTGCAGACGAAACGGCTTATACGCCGGGGCTTGAATGCCCGCCGTCCGCGTCTTGATCAACACCGGCAGCAAGTCCAGCAAACCGTCGCCGTAGCGATGCGGCATGGCTTGCGGTCCGGCCGCCACGATCAGACCGACGCCGCGCTCGCGCACCGCTTCCGCCAGCCGTTCCATGAATTCCGGCCGGACCAGGCTTGGCGAGGCATCGCCCAAAATCACGACATGGTAGCGGGCCAGAGCGTCGAGCGTCGCCGGCAACACCGCCTGCTCGCTGGCGGGCAGTCGGCGGATCTCTGTTTCCAGCACCAGGTCCGGCTGGTCGGTTCCTGCCTGCTGCGCCGCCGTTTGCTTGGAAGCTTCCGTCGTGGTCGTGGCGCCGCCGGCGGCCGTGCCGGCCACAATGCCTCCGCGCAGCCCCCAACCGCCCAGGCCGTGGTCGCGACGCATCGCATTCTTTAGGAAGCGAAAGTCCCAGCGCGGCAGTCCTTCGATGTACAACACCCGCAACTTTTCCCCGCTGACGCGGATCACCGCGCTGTCCGAATTGTTGTCGGGGAGATCCTCCGGCAATTCGGAGACTGGCTGCAAGCGAACGGAAAGCGTGCGGGCGCCGGGCCGGTCGGCCTTGAACGCCAGTTCCACATGCTGCTGTTCCGTGTTTCGCAGCACCACGTCCTTGGAATCCAGTACGGCCGGCTCTTCGCCTTTCTGGCTCCCGCTTTCGACCAAGAGCGCCTTGACCTTCTGTTCCAGGTAACCTTGCACTTCCAGCGTGGCGGAAACGTGAACGGTGTCTCCGACGGAAACCAGGTCGGGGGCAAACAAATCGACGACCGCGATGTCGCGCAGCGGCGTTTCAGAGCCGGTCGGCACGGTAAAAATCGGAGCTTGAGCGTCGGCGGCGGTCCGCGCCGCTTCCACGGGCGCGCGGCCCGCCGTGTTCTCGCCGTCAGAGAACAACACGATCCCTGCGAAGGGCCGGCCCGCAGCCTCGTCGATGGTCTTGGCAATGCCGTCGCCCAACCGCGTTTCTGCCGCCAGCGTTTCCGACGGTGGAAGCTTGAACTCTCCTGGCTCGACGGTTAGCGGCTTCAACGCTTGCCCAACCGCGTAAACGCGAAATTCGTACTTCTCGGCGAGGGGCTTAAGCCACGCCTCCGCCTGATGCATCACGGCCTTGCGGGCCAGTTCCGCACGTGTCATTTGCGTCAACGCGGCCCTCGTCTTGGAACTCGGTTTATCGTCCGAAACGGCCAGCCCCGCGGCCTGGGCGGTTTTGTTCAGTTCGTCCTCTTCCAGCGCGCCAACCGGCAACCCCATGCTCTGCGACTGATCGAACAGCAGAGCCAGGATGGGCTTCTTCTCGAGTTTCATGTCGAGCTTGAGATACGGCGCGGCGACGACCAGCACGAGCAGCAGCAGAATCAGCACGCGCGTGACCGTCAGCGTGGCGCGCAGGCCGGGC
>DASZUP010000453.1:0-30117 GCA_035547635.1 Pirellulales bacterium | reverse complement strand
GCCAATCATAGCCCCCCAAGACGACGCCCTTGGGGGCGACGGCCGTTTGCTTGTTCGCATCGACGACGAAACTGCCGCTGTACGGACTGGTGACGAAGTAGCCGAAATCTGTGGTCGCGCCGCGATAGTCCTGGAAATAATTGCCGCCGCCGCGTCCTTCGCGATAGGCGACTTTGCCGTTGCGATAGGTCGCCGCCGCCCAGGTCGTTTGCCAGTCCATGCCGTCAAAGACCATCAGCACGACGTACTTCTTGCCCGCCGCGATCGCTGCTTGCTGCAGCTTGTAGACGTCGGTCTGATCGAAATAGTCGGCCTGGGGGTTGAGCGTACGCTCCGGCACGCGCCCGTAGAGTCGTTTCAGTTCCTCGTCGCTCCGGTAGGGGCTGTGTTCGCCCGCGACGCCCGTCAGCGAAATGCCGAACGTGTAGATCGGAATTAAGCGGTTGGAGTGACTCTTCCAGCCCGTATATTTTTTCGGATCAAGTCCCCAATGGCCCCAAGCCGCGCGGTCTTCGGCAATCGCCCGGGCCTGCAACTCGCGCATCAGATCCTCGGCCGCCGCCGGCGTCGCCAGGCCGTGCAAGCCGCACGCGAAGATCAGGAGCACGCCCGCCGCGCCGTTCCGCCAGCAACTCGCAACGGCCCGGACGAGGAAATTCAAGCGATCAGCGGCTTGCGACGTAACGCAGCTTGGCGCGACAAACGCTCGATCGTCGATGCAAGCCGTCAGCTTTTCAAAACGGGAGAAGGAACCTGGACTCATGGGGCCTCTGCAATGCGGATATTACGAAACCAAACTTCTTCGCTGTGATTCTGCAACCCCAAGTAGCCGCGGAGCAGCCGCTCATTCAGTTCGGCAAACTGTTTGGGGTCGGCGTCGACAACGGTATGGCCGTTGTGAACGATGCGATAACGGGCGCCGCGGCAATCGATTTCCAGGCTGTTCCAATGCCCGGCGGGCCGGCTGACGCGTGGATCGGCGGCGGCGATAGCATATAAACTGCCGGAAAACTGGTACGGCTTCAAGTCCCGATACCGCGGGGCTGCGTCATCGAGCATTTGCACCTCAATGCCGCTGGGCTTGCCGCCGGACAGTTCCTTCCCGCGATGAGCGCCGCCATGCGGCACGCGCACGTAAACTCCGGAATTGCCTCCCGGCTTCAGTTTGTAGTCAATGCGAAAATTGAAATCGCCGTATTCCGACTTGCTGCGCAGCCAGGGGCCGCGTTTGCCGGTGCAGAGCAACACGCCGTCCTCAACCTTCCAGCAAGCCGCCGCATCGGCGTTGGCGCCTTCCCAGCCGGTCAGGTCGCGGCCATTGAACAGCGAGCAGTGGTCGAGCTCAGTGATCTGGACGTTGCGGAACTCGAACTGTCCGCCTTTGTCGACTTCCGATTGCAGACCGACGTAACCCCGCGCGGGTTGTATATCCGTGACTTTCCACGCCGACTTTCCATTGATTTCCAGTTCCGCTTGGGAACCGACGACTTTCAGTCGGAATCGATTCCACTCGCCGGGCCGGGCCAGTCCCTTGCTTTCGGCGCCTTTCAGCCCGCCGACGTTCCCCTCTTTGCCTTGCTGCAGATTGGCTTGATAGCGCGCCGGCCAGATCTTACCGGGTTCGGGCAGCGGCGCCCGAAAGTAAATGCCGGAGTCCCAATCGGACGGCTTACGCGCCCGCCATTCCAGTTCGAGAATGAAATTTCCGTAGTCGTGTTCCGACCGTACGAAGCCGTCGCCGGCCTGCAGCACGAGCGAGCCTTGTTCGACTCCGGCCTTGCAACCCGTGACGACCCAGCCGTCGAGGTTCTCGCCGTTGAACAGGCTCATCGTACAACCGATCGGTTCTCGGGTTTCGGCCCAGGCGGGTCCGCAAGCCAAGATCACGCCAAGAACGCAGGCCGAGAAGCAACGCTGCATGGAAAATATCCTTCCGACACGAGCAATTAATCTCTTAACGAATCTTTTCACTCTCTTAACGCCGTCTTCGTCCGGCCGAACTGCGTAAGACGAGCCCTTTTTGCGTCGGCGCAGACGTCCCAGGATCGCATCTGGAACCGGGCGGGTCAAATAGAAACCAGGCGGGAACGAGACCGACCGGCGGTTGATTGAGATCCCGCCGGAAGCTGCTACGCTTGTACGCAGCGAAGGCCGGCAGTCTGCCGTTGAAAACTCCCGGCCGCTCGAGATTTCGCACGCGTGGAACCGGCTTGGCGCGGCCTGGCAAGCCGGTTGAAAAGGAAGGAAACATCCATGGTCCTCGACCGCCTGGCAAACTGGCAGCGATACGTTCCGATGCACCCGGGATTTGGCGCCGCGTTCAATTTTCTGCGAAAGCCTGAGACCGGCAAATTGCCTGCGGGCAAGCACTCGGTCGACGGCGAGCGATTGCTGGCGATCGTCGGCAGAGATCCGGCGCGCGGCCGTCAGCAAGCGCGACTGGAGTCTCATCGCAAGTACATCGACATTCAACTGACCGTCGCCGGGCAGGAGGAGATCGGCTGGAAGCCGACCCCCGAGTGTTCTGCCATCATGTCCCCCTACGAGCCGGAGAAAGATCTGGCCTTCTACGGCGACATCCCGGAGTGCTGGTTTGCGGTAAAACCGCTCTCGTTCGCCGTGTTCTTTCCGGAAGACGCCCACGCACCGCTGGCCGGTCAAGGCGAACTGCACAAGGTGGTGATGAAAGTGGCCGTCAATTGGTAGACCGCACCGATCCGGCCAGACAGCGTGGGCGAGCCCGAGCAGCACGGGTCAACCGCCAATGAGCGAGACGTCAGCTCCCCCCGCCCCCGAGGACGCCTTTTCTGCAGACGACGAGTCGGCGGCTGCGCCGACCTCGGTTCGCCATATCGTGCTGGCCGTCACCACGCTGGCATCGTTCCTGCTGTACCTCGACCGGGTCTGCATCTCCGAAGTGCTGAAGACCGATGCGGCGCGCGAAGCTTTAGGCCTGAGCGACAATCAGATCGGCTGGACCTTGAGCGCCTTTTTCTGGTCGTACGCTTTGGGGCAAGTACCATCAGGCTGGATCAGCGACCGGTTTGGCGCGCGGTTAATGTTGACCATTTACATTCTCAGTTGGTCTCTGTTCACGGCGATGACCGGCTGGGCGACCGGCTTCGCCATGCTGTTCGTGCTGCGACTGAGCGTGGGAGTGGCGCAAGCCGGCGCGTATCCGACCAGCGGCGCCATCCTCGGCCGCTGGATTCCCCTGCTGCACCGCGGCATGGCCAGCAGCGTGGTCGCCTTCGGCGGACGAGTCGGCGGCGCCTTGGCCCCTTACCTGACGTCGCTGCTGATCGCCGCCTGCGGCGGTTGGCGAGCGGTAATGCTGGCTTACGGCGCCGTCGGCGTGGTCGTAGCCGGCGCGTTCGCGCACTTCTTTCGCAATCGCCCGGACCAACATCCCCATTGCAATCGCGCGGAACAGGCGTTGATCTCAATGGGGCGCCCGCCCGCCGCCGCTTCGGATGGTTCTCATGGCGCCGATGCCGGCACGCCGCTGGTGGCGCGCCGCGTCGTCAGTTCCGTCAGCATGTGGCTGATGTGCGTCTCGCAATTCACCACGAACATCGGCTGGGTGTTCCTGATTACCTGGCTGACGCGATACCTCAAGGATGAGAAACACGTCTCCGATCAACTCGGCGGCGCCATGGCCACCGTCGTCCTGTCGGTCGGCATGGCCGGCATGCTGCTCGGCGGACGGATCACCGATTGGGCCAGCCGCCGCTGGGGAATCCGCTGGGGGCGTATTGTACCGTTGGTCGCGTCGCGTTTCGTAGCGGCTGCCGCCTTTTGTCTGTTGCCGGCGCTGGACTCGCCGTGGGCCGCCACCGCCATGTTCGCCCTGGTCGCCTTCGCCACGGACCTGGGCGTCGCGGGCACGTGGGCTTATATGCAGGACGTCGGCGGAAAGTACGTCGGCGCCATCCTCGGCTGGGGCAACATGTGGGGCAATCTCGGCGCCGCCGTTTCTCCGCCGCTGTTGCGCTGGCTGAGCCTGAAGCACGGATCGGACCTGACGGAGAGTTGGAACTGGAACATTGCCTTTGGAGTCTGCGCCGCCAGTTTCGTGATTTCAGGCCTCACGGCTCTCGGCATCGACGCCACCGAACGGATCGCGCCGGACGATCACGCTTAACCTCGTAGCGGAAGTCGTGAGACTTCCGTTGTCTTTCGCATCGTTCGCCGCAGCGGCGGCTGAATCTGTAAACGCCGCCCCTCGGAATCTTCACAGCTTCCGCTACATGCTGACGGAAGCTTCACAGATTCCGCTACGTCTGGCGCACGAGAGAGTTAGCCCGGCGATTTGCTGAGCTGGAAGATCGGCAACATCAGCGCCAAGGCAATTCCTCCGACCACGCCTCCCATGACCGTGATCATCAGCGGTTCGATCAGACTGGTCACGGTTTTGAGAGAGGTTTCGACTTCTTGATCGTAGAAGTTACTGACGCGTTCCAGCACGGGGCCCAACTTGCCCGTCTGCTCGCCGGCCGAGATCATCTGGATCAACATCGGGGGAAACAGCGACTCGCCGGCCAGAGACTCGCAAACCTGCTTGCCTTCGGTCACGTCGCGGGCCACGTTCTGCCAGAGCCGTTCGTACCAGACGTTGCCCGAGACCTCCGCCGATAGCTGCAGCGCGTCCAGCATGGGGATGCCGCTGGAGAGCAACGTTCCGAGCGTGCGCACGGTACGGCTGATGATGACCTTGCGATACATCGTGCCCAGCAGCGGGGCGCTAATCTTGAACCAGTCCCACGCTTGCCGCCCCTGGGGCGTGCGCCGGCCGAAGAAAAAACCGAGCGCCGCGGCGATGACCAGCGCCAGCCAGAAGTACCAATAGCCCGTCAGCGCATCGGACAGCCACATCATGATCCGCGTCGGCTTGGGCAGTACCATGCCCTTGCGGGTAAACAGCGGCGTGAACTTGGGCAACACGAACGTCAGCAGAAAAACGGTCACCGCCACGGCCATCACGGCCATCACGCTGGGATAGGCCATGGCGGCCCGCACTTTGCCGCGGGCTTCCAGCTCTTTGCGCAAATAGCCCGCCACCCGGTCGAGCATGGCGCCCAGGCTGCCGGTCGCCTCGCTGGCTTTGACCAGCGAGACGTAGGTCTTGTCGAACAGTTTCGGATAGCGGGCCAATGCGGCGGAAAAGTCGTCGCCTTGCTGCACGGACGATTGCAGCTCCTTCAAAACCTTGCGAAGCGTCGGGTTCTGCTCCTGGGCGATCATGTTTTCGAGCGCGGCCGACAGCGTGACGCCCGTATCGACCATCACCGCCAATTGACTCGTCGCGCAAACGACCTCCGCGCGCCGCACCGGCCGGGGGAACAACCCCTCGTCGTCGCCGCCTTCAGACAATTCGACGACCTGAAACCCATCGCGGCGCAATTGCTGCGCGGCGTCGTCGGCGGTCGCGGCGTCGAGAGTCCCTTCGAGGAAGTTGCCGAGAGAATCGCGGACCCGGTATTGGAACGTGGCGGCGGACATCGGAATTCAAAGCTCGTTGAACGGATTGACTTAAAGCTTGCCCCCGCCCGACCGCCGACGGACGACTGGGGCGACGGCGGTCGACGTTTCAATGCGCTGCGGCGGTCGTCGCTCCTTGCTCGGCGGAGGCGGCCAGCACGGCCAGGTCGCGCCCTTCGCCGGCCACGTGCATGACTTCTTCGATGGTGGTGATTCCTTCTCGCACTTTGCGGAAGCCGTCATGCCGCAGCGTAACCATGCCCCGGCGCCGGGCGATCTCGCGAATGGCGCCGATCGATGGATCGCCCACCACGGCGTCGCACAGCTCGTCGTCCATGATGAGCAATTCGTGGATGCCGATCCGTCCGCTGTATCCGGTATTGCGGCATCGCTTGCAGCCGGCGCCGCGATAGAACTCGTGAATCTCGTAGCCCATCCGTTCCAGCGCCTTGCGCATCGTGCGGTGCGGTTCGTACGGCTGCCGGCACTTGCCGCAAATCCTTCGCACCAGCCGCTGCGCCAGCACCATATTCAAGGCGGCGCCGATCAGGTACGGCTCGACGCCCATGTTGACCAGCCGCGTGATGGCGGAGCAGGCGTCGTTGGTGTGCAAGGTGCTGAGCACGAGATGCCCGGTAAGCGCGGCTTGAATCGCGGTGCGGGCCGTCTCCTCATCGCGGACCTCGCCGACCATGATCACGTCGGGATCCTGTCGCAACAGCGTTCGCAGCGCCTTGGAAAACGTCAACCCGACGCGTTCCTGGACCTGGAACTGGTTGATCAACGGCAGGTAGTACTCGATCGGGTCCTCGACCGTGCAGATATTGTTCTCCATCGAGCTGATGGCGTTCAACGCCGCATAGAGCGTCGTCGACTTGCCGCTTCCGGTCGGTCCCGTGACCAGCACAATGCCGTTGGGCGAGCGGATTTGATCCTTGAGCGGAACTAGAATGTCTTCTGCGAAACCGAGTTCTTCGAGCACGAGGGACACCGTGCGCGTGTCGAGCACGCGGATCACGGTCTTCTCGCCGCGGTTCATCGGAAACGTGCTGCAGCGGAGATCGATCTTGCGGCCGTCCAACATGACGTGAATGCGGCCGTCCTGCGGCAGGCGGCGTTCGCTGATATCCAGCGCCGCCATGATCTTGATGCGGCTGGTGACCGCGCCGAGCAGGTGCTGGGGCGCCTCCAGGGATTTATACAGCCGGCCGTCGATGCGGTAGCGGACTCGCAGGCAGCGTTCCGCCGGCTCAATGTGAATATCGCTGGCGCCTTCCTTGACGGCGTTATAGATGATGAAATTGACGAGGCGAATCACCGGCGACTGGCCGGCGATTTCTTCCAGATCGCCGATGTCCTCGATCGCCTCTTCGATCAACGTAACGTCGGCGTCGTCCGAGTCTTCGATGATGTCATCGATGACGAACACCTTGGAGTTGGGCAGGTTCGTCAGGATGCGGCGAATGTCCTTGGATGTCGCCACGACAACCTGGACTTCGAGCTTCGTCAGGTCGGCGATCTCATCGATCAGGAACAGGTTCGACGGTTCGGCCAGGGCGATCGTCAACGTGTCGCGGATGACGAACAGCGGCAACGCCAGGTTCTTTTCGACGTAGTCGCGCGGCAGCACGTCGATCACCTTGGGATCGTACATCCGCGCGTCGAGCCGCGCGTAAGGCGCGCCGTACTCGATGGCCAGGCACTCGACGACCTGCTCTTCGGTACAGGCTTCAGTCTCGATCAGGATTTCGCCCAGCAGCTTGCTCTTGTTGCCGTGCTGATTCTCCAGCGCGCTGGCTAGCGTCTCGGGCGTGAGGTAGCCTCGCTCGATCAGCAAGTTGCCCAGCCGCCGCGGTTCGCTGTGATGTTGCGACATGGTTTGTCAGGATCCCGAGTATGCCGCCGACCACGTCTAACGAAAGCTTTTGACGGCGTCGATCACGCTGTCAAAGACCTCAATCTGCCGGTCCAAGCGGGTGATCTCCAAGAGCTTGCGATTGGTTGCGTTGGTGGTCGCCACTTTCAGATCGCCGCCCAACTCCCGCAGGTTATCGCGAGAGTTCCACAACGCGGCCAGCCCCGCGCTATCCAGGCTCTCCGTGCTGTCCAGATCCAGCACGACTCGCCGGCGTTCCAACGTGACGACCAACGCTTCGAAATTCTCGGCCTGATCGGCGCCGAGTTCTTCGGGCGTGTGTACGACGATCACGTCGCTGAAGATTTCCGTAGGCAAGTTCATCAGGACGGGCGACCTCCTCCAAGACGACGAAGCCGGCGCGATACCGCGGCGCGATCAACGCGCGGCATCGGCGGGCAATTTGGCGGCGATGCTTTCGACCAGTCGCAACAGCTCTCTTGGGCTGAACGGCTTGCTCAGCACGGCCAGCACGCCCCATTTTTCCGCCAGTTCCTGCGGCGAGACCTCGAAGCCTTTGGCCGTCAGCATCACAATCGGCAGATCTCGCAGGGCCGGCTCCTGGCGCAGGCGTTGAATCAATTGCATGCCGTCCATCCGCGGCATCTGATAGTCGGTGATCAGCACGTCCGGCCGTTCGGCCTGAATGGCTTCCCACGCCTCCTGCCCGTCGGCGGCGCAGCGCACGTCGAAGCCGGCTCGAGCGATCTTGAACTCGGCGGCTCGCAGGATATGGATCTCGTCATCGCACATCAGCACGCGAAGGCTCATAAATTTCTCCTTTGCCGGCTGGGCCGGCGCTGTTCAGCCCAATTGGCCCGCTCCGGGCAGGCGAATCTGAAATGTGCTCCCCTCTCCCAGGCGACTTTCGACGGAAAGCCGCCCGTTGTGGACGTCCTCCACAATGTATTTGGCCAGCGGCAGGCCCAGTCCGGTGCCTTGGGCCATCTGCTTGTCCTTGTCGACGCGGTAAAACTTGTCGAACACGCGCTGGCAATCTTCCGGGCTGAGCCCGACGCCGGTGTCCTGCACTTCAAACGAGACTTCTCCGTCCAGCAGCCGGCTGCGCAACGTCACCTGGCCGCCTGGCGGCGTGTACTTGACGGCGTTGGAGAGCAGGTTGATGGCCGCCTGCAGCATCATGTCGCGATCGACCAGGACGCCCAGGTACAAAGGACTGAGATCGTGCACAAGGCGAATCTGCTTGGCCTCCGCCGCGGGTTGCACGACCCGGTGGGCCTCGCTCAGGATCTCATTGAGCGGCTGGCTCTGCTTGCTGACTTTCACCACGCCCGCTTCAATGCGGGCGATGTTGAGCAGGTTGTCGATCAATCTTTGCAGGCGGTCGGCCTGGCCGTTGATGACGTCCAGGAATTCCTCGCGAGTTTCCTCGTCTTCCGCATCGCCGTCGGCCAGCAATTCGACGTAGGCCTTGATGCCCGCCAGAGGCGTTTTCATTTCGTGGCTGGCCGCCGAAACGAACTCGGCGTTCTGCCGTTGATTAGCCTTTCGCGCGCTGATATCGCGCAACACCGCCACCGCGCCCCGGCCGTCAGCCGCGCCGTCGCTGACCATGGCGTTGGTCGTCACGCTGAACCAGCGGCGCGTTCCGTCCGGAGCGTCCAGCTCGAGTTCCTGCGTGCGGCTCATCGGCGCCTGGTGGCGGCGGACCTCGTTCAAAGACGCGAGCAGCGGCTCTGAGCGGACGAAGTCGGTGATCGCCCGCCTGCCGTTGGACGGCTCGATTGCGAAGAGCTGCTCGGCGCTGGCGTTGGCCAGCAGCAGTGCATCATAGGCATCGACGGCGATGACCGGTTCAGGAAGGCTCCGCAAGATGCCCAGCGCCCGCTCAGCCTGTTCCGACGCTCGGCGCGCCCGCAGTTCCAGCGCGGCCCGGGCATGCTCGGCTTCGGCCAGCTGCTCGCTCAATTGGGCGCGCAACCGCAGCAGGTCGTCCATCGCGCCGTGCCATGGCTTGCTCCAGTTTCCCGCGGGCGGCGAGGGTTCCGAAGCCGCGTCCTGAAAGTCTCGCGTCTCGAGGCGGTGAAACTGCTGCAGCCAGCGACGCACCGACTGTTGCTGCGCGAGCGAGCGGCGCCAACAGGCCCAGGCCGGCCCTCCGGCCGTCAGGACGCCGACCGCGGCAAGACCGAACCTTGCCGGCCAGGACGACGAGCCGTCCCCCAGCCACGCCACGCCCGCGGCGACGCCCAGCGCAAACAACGGCCATATCCAAGAGATCTTCAGTTCGTTCGCCATGCAAGGCCAGGACAGGAAACGCCGGAAGCCAAAACGGACGCGAAGACGTCGCGGCGCCGCCATGGAAAGAATCGCGCGGCGCCGGCGTCGGTTGCGGGCCCGGCGCAGAAGAGAAGTCAGCGACGCGCGGCGTACCGCGGGTCGAGCCGGCGAGCCTGGAGAAGGTACTGCTCGGCGGCCTCGGATTGACCGAGTTTCTTCAACGTCGAACCCATTAAAAAGTAGGACAGGGGATTCGACTTGTCCAAAGAGAGCGATTGTTCGAAGCTTGCTTTTGCAGCCTGCATGTCGCCCAACCGGTATTGGGCCACGCCTAACAACCGATACAGCCCCGACGACCCGGGAAATGCTTTCAGTCCGTCCTGGACGAGCTCGATGGCCATTTCCAGTTCGTCGTGCTTGACCGCAATCACGGCGGCGGAAACCGCGATCTTCGCATCCTGGGGGGCGGCGCGGCGCGCCCGCTGAAAATAACCGCGAGCATCTTTCCTGGCCCCCGCGGCCAGCGCGGCCTCGCCGTACTCAAGCAGCCGCTCGGCCCCGTTCGATTCGGCCCCGTTCGATTCGGCCCCGTTCGATTCGGACGCGTTCGATTCGGACGCGGGCCTGAGCTGCGGCAGCGGCGCTTCCGCCGCCTGGTCGCCGGAGTCGTCCGTTGCAAGCGGCGCGCCGCGCGCACTGACCAACCGGGCGGCGTTCGCCTTCGACACGGCTGGAGTCGGCGGTTCGTCTTCCTGTTCCGCGATACCGCCAAATTCCGCTTCCGTCCGACTCGCCGTCGCGATCGGCGCCTCCGCGGCCTTCGTAGTCGCGCCCGCCCCCTTGGGCTCCGCTAGTTTGAGTTCCGACGCCTTCGGCCGCGGCTCGGTCGCTTGCGCCCGCCGCGCCACGCGGTTCGGCGATCGTGCGCCGAGCGCCTGGCAACTAAGCTTGTACTCCTGGTTGTCGGGCGCCAGCCGCGCCGCGCGCTGAAACCAGACCAGCGCTTCTTGCGGCTTTTCCTCTGCCTCCAACAACGCCCCCATCGCGTGCATCGCGCGGGGATCCTGGGGATGACTGGCCGCCAGTTGCGCTAGCTGACGTCGCGCGTGGTCCGGCTGCTGCTGAACGATCAGCACTTCGGCCATCAGCAACCCGGCCTCGTAGTGCTTGGGGTCGCGCTTCAACACGCGCTCCAGCATTTCCTGCGCGCCGGCCAGGTCGCCTTGCTCCCAGGCGAAGCGCGCGGCCTGCAATTCTCCCCGGTCTCGCTGCTCGCGGATCAGCTTGGCGGCTTCGCGGCCCCGCTTTTCCTTAAGCGGTTTAACGTCGGGAATGCCTTTGCCAAACGAGGACCAACCGGCGCAACCCGGCGACAACAGCAGCGCGACCGCCGCCAGCAGACTGCAGCGGGCGCAATGCGCGCGGCGAGTCGGGCGGCGGCGGCGGTCGTCGAGCATGGCGTTACTTCTTCGGTTGGTCGAACATGCTTGGGAGTTCGATATCCAAGACGCGCCCCGGCTGCCCCAGATCGCGAGTTGGAGGCGGCGGCATCGCCGGTCCTTCCCCCAATCCTTCCAACAGCCACGGCGCAATCTGTTCGCCGTCGAGAGCGGCTTCCGCACCCGCCCCTTGCACGGGCAGGGCAGGGGGCGGGGCGGGCGCCGGATGGCCGGTCCGAAGCTGTTCTCGCAGGGCGATGGCTTGCTGGTTTTCCGGATCGTAGAACACGGCCTTTTCGGCCATTCGCAAGGCCGTGGCAAAGTCTCCTGCGGCCAGCGCCGCTTGCGCCTTGCGCAGCGCTTTGCGGCCCATGAAACGTCGGGCAAGCGGATTCGTATGGTCGCGGATGACATTCTGCCGGAGAATGAATTCGTCGCCGCCTCGCGACGCTTCGATATCGCTTTCCGGCTCCTCGATCAAACGGGGCGTGAGCAGCACGAGGATCTCTCGGCGCGTCATCTTTTCCGTCTTGTGACGGAACAAGGGGCCGATCCAGGGCAAGCTGCCCATGAACGGGATCTGGGTAATGTCCGTTTCCAGGTCCTCTCGCATCAGTCCGCCGATCACCACGGTGCAGCCGTCGCGGACCATGATGTTGGTCGTGACTTGGGTGACCTGCTTGTTGGGCAAGGTGTAAGCGCCTTTCTGCTCGACGGTGCCCGTCGACAATTCCGGATGAACTTCCAGCCGGATCAGACCGTCGCTGGAAATGAACGGCCGCAGCCGCAACTGGGCGCCTGTGTCCAGAAAGTTGATGGTTTGAGCCGTGCTGGTCGAGGTCAGCGTGGTCGTGACGTAACCGAGTTGCTCGCCGATTTGAATCTCGGCGCGTTGCTTGTTGAGGCACAGCACCTTGGGCGTCGCAATTACATTGGTATCGCCGATCGTCTCCAGAAAGGCGAAGAAGGCCCCGAGGCTGCCGTCGAGAAACGCCAGGTTCATGCCTCCGTTGGCGAAGTTGAAGGCGCCAATCGTGTTGCCGTTCTGGTCCATCTGCCCGCTGCCGTTGAGCGGCGCCGTGCGCGGACTGCCCAAGCCAAAACGCAGATTCTGCTCGTTCCGCAGCATCTGGAAGTCGATGCCCATCTGGTTCTCGTCGTTGAGCTGCACGCTCAAGATCATCGCCTGAATGCAAACCTGCGGCGGCCGCCTGTCGATTTCTTTCACGACCTGATCGATTTCTTTGAGCACGGCCTCGTAATCCTGCACCACGACCGCCTCGCTCTCGGAGAGCGAATCGCCGCCCGCCGTGTTGCTCTGCGGAGCAATGCCGACCTCGGCGGGCGAGCTGAGGCTGATCTTTCCGACCGGAGCGGCGCTCAGCAGCGGCGTGAGCAGCCCCGACAGGTCTTTCGACGAGACGTAATTCGGCCGATAGACGCGCACCCCAACGCGGTCGGCCGACTGCTTCATCATTTCGAAATCTTGCGGCGTGCCGACGTAGATGAATTTGCCGCTGCGCTGGGCTACGTAGCCGGTCGAGCGCAGAATGGCGTCGAGCGCGGCGTCGACGCTGACGTCCTTGAGCGAGGCGCTGACGGTCGTGCCTTGCACGCTGGGACCGGCCAGAATGTTCAGTCCCCCTTGTTCGCTGAGCAAGGCCAGCACCTTGCGCAGGTCCTCGTCTTGAATGTGAATCTCGAGGTGCTCGTCCCCTTCGCTGTAGCCGGGCGTATGCGTAATGCTGGCTTCTCCGTCATCCGACGCCGGTTTGGTCGACGCGCGGCCGGGCGGCGGCAAATCCTCTCCCTCGGCCGCCATCTTGAGCACGTCTTCCGGCTTGACGACTTCGACGTCTTCAGGAGCCGGGTCGCTGTCCGCATTGGACGCCGCGCCCGCCAGTGCAGGGCCGCGTACTGGCCGCGGGGCGGACTTGCCGGCGGTATCTTGCGTCTTGGCGACCTCGCTGAATTTCTCCAGCACCTTCAGCAGAGCGTCGGTCGAGATGCCTGACTGCGGGGCGCCAGCGCCGGCCGCCTGGTCCGCCTGCTGCGCCGTCTCGGGGGCATATTCGTCCCACAGCGGCTCGACTTTCACCGCGGCCGCCAGACGCGGCGCCAAACCTGGCGGCCTGGCGGCCGGGGCCGGTCGTTCGGCAGCTTCGGTCATCGGCGATTCGGACGCCGCGACGGCAACTTCGGCGGCCGCCGGCGCCGACGCCGCTTCGGCCTTCGATTCCACCGCCGGACGACCAACAGCCAGCAGAACGGCTGCGCCGCCTCCCAGGACGATGCCGCCGATCAGCAAGCTTCTTTGCAGAAGCCTGTCCATAACGCCTTCCGTAGCCACGCGCCCCGATCCTGGACTCAGTGAAAGAACATCTTGTTCACGGGGTCGGACGCGGCAAGGCCAGCTCGAATTGCCGGCCTCCACGCTCCAGAACAATTCCCCACGGTTCGATCTGCCGCACGACGAACACGACTCCGCCGGCTGCTTTCAGTTCGCGTCCGGCGCCATAAACTTTGCCGTTGATGACCGCCGTCGAACGACCATCGCCGACAATCGTGCCGGACAAAATCAGTCCCAATTGCCTCGGAGTGACTTCCGTCTCGACGACGGCTTCCGGCTCCGCCATCGGCGGTTCTGCAGGAGCCGCTGGAAACGCAAACGGCTCGCGCTGCGAGGCAGCATTGGCCGACGGCGCCGGGCGCATGCGCGGGTCGCGATCGATGGCCCCTGCCAGGTCGCGCCAGTGAAACTTGGGCTTCGCGGAGCTTTCGACAGGCGCCGAGTCGGCGGCCGAAGTCAAGGCCCCGGCCGCCGTGGACGCGGCAGGAGCCGCCGTCGTCGCGGGCGGCGACGCGGGAGCTACGGCAGCGGCAGTCTCTGAAGAAGTAGTCCATTGGCGAATGAGCGGCGCCCAGAAGTAACCTGCCACCAGCAGCAGCAAACCTAAGACGGCGGCCTTCTTTGGATTCGCGGTCGCTTCTCGTCGCAGTTTTTTGACGAAGTTGTTGCTCACGGCTTCAACGCTTCCGGCCCGCCGCGGGAAATCGACCCGCTGCAGCCGGCTCCTCTGTTATCGGTAGTCGCCAAGATTTACCTAATCCAAATTCCCGAAATCATCGACAAAGACTGCCATAGCTAGCTCACAGCGTACAGCTTCCCCGGCTTCTCCAGACGCCTGCAGTTTGAGATCGTTCAGCCAGACTCGCTGCGGCAGCGACTCCAGGGCGGCCAGAAAAGCCTGGATATGTGCGAATGAACCGTAACAAACCATCTCCAGCGGAATGCGCTGCAAGCGTTCCACTCCCTCGGGAGTCCCAGGTGCAAAACGCGAAGCGGCAACCCCCGAATCCTGGGCCAACTGGGCTATTCGGCCGCAAAGCGCGGTCACCGCTGCGGAATCGGCGGATTGCAGTCGCCACGCCGCGTTGTACTTGCGCGTTTCAGCAAGCTCGGCATCCAACGTGTGGATGCGGACGGCCATTTGGCCTGCGCCCAGAACAAAGTCCTGTTTCACGTGCATATCGCGCCGCAAGGCTTCCAGCCGGCGTTGCCCCGGCAAAAACAACAGCGTCAGGAAGGCGACCGTCATCCCCGCCAAGGGCACGGTCACCAACCAGCTTCCGCGAGTGGATTTGTTCTTCATGGTTTTAACCGCCGGCGGGTTTCTGTTCGTCTTTGTGAGCCGCCAACGCCCGTTTCAGCGGCGGCGCGGACGGATGGCCATAACCGGGCCGCACGATCAAGCGTGCCGCAAAGCGAAAACCTTCGGCCTCGCCGTCTTCCAGGCGTTCGATCGACTGCAATTCCACCGCAGAAAACCAGTCGGACTCGGCCAGCTTGCCCAAGTAAACGTGCAATGCGGCGCTTTCCCGGCTGATGCCCTCCAACGTCACCGTCAAGGGAGCGTCGTCGAGAGGATCGCGAAGCTTGTTGATCGTCCGCTGCGCCAGCGGCAGCTCTTCTTTCGCCGCGGCCGCTTCATCCGGCGGCTGGCGTGGCGGCGGCGCGGCGATGCGCGCCGTCGCAGCCTCTTCCTGCTTGATCTCCAACTTGCGGAGCGTAATCGCGTCATTCAGCGGTTCGACGACGCGCGCCAGGATTTGGGTGCGGGGCCAAGGGTGCCGCAGGTAGGTCAGCAATTCGGCTTCAGCCCGCGCCTCGCGCAATTGACGCTGTAACTGGGCAAGCTTGTCCCCTTCGGCGACCACCTTGTCGTACTGCTGCCGGACCAATTCCAGGTGGTTCTTCAATTCGCGTTCGATCTCGAACTGGCCCAGGGCGCCAGCCGCCAGCAGGGCGCAAAACGCCGCCACCACCACTCCGCGCCAGGCTTGCGTCTTTTGCTTGGTGCTCTTCTCTTGATAGCGAGCGGGCAGGAAATCAATGTCTTTCATGGACGGCGACCTCGCCGATTTTCGGCTCCGCTGACTTCTCGCAACACCAGGCCGGTCGTCACGTCCCATTGCGACTTGCGGCCGGTCACGCGAGGGTTCTCAAACGACCGCAGCGGGTCGCCCAGTTCACACTTGAGGTTCAAGCTGGCAGCCAACTGTTCCGCCAGTCCCGAGGCGGCTTCGCCGCCGCCGAGCACCAGCCGCACGAGCGGCTGCCCGCGAAACGTGACGCTGTGGTAACGAATGCAGAGCGAGATCTCCTTGGCCAGCCGATCGATGGCGGGCCGCAGCGACTCGGCGACGCTCCGCGCCACTTCCGGATCTTGCTGGTCGGCGCGCCGGTCGCCGTTGTGCCGGCGCAGGGCCCAAGCCTCGTCAAACGACATCTGCAAGTGCCTGGCCACTGCTTCATCAAAGTGCTGACCGCCCAGGTCGATGTATTTGATGAACAGCGGATCGTCGCCTTGCGCGATAATCACGGCCGTGTTCGTGGCCCCGACGTGGACGAAGATCGCCCGCTGGTCCTTGTCTTCGTCGCGACGAAACTGCCGGGCGTAGCAGCGCAACAGCGCCAAGGGCTCGGCGTCGACCGCCACCGGTCGGAGGCCAGCTTGCTCGACGGCGCCCAGGAGACTATCAAGCACCGGCCGATGGCAGGCCATCACGATCACCTCGCGGCGCACCATGTCGCCGTGCCGGACGTCGGCCGCCTCCAGGTAGCGCAGGTCCGCCTCTTCCACAGGGAACGGCAAGCGGCCCGCCGCCTCTTCGCGCACGACTTGCTCCAGCTCCGCGGCAGGCACTTTCGCCACCCGCAGATTCTGCACGAACAACTGGCGCACGCCCAGACACAACACGGCGTCGCGACCGCGGAACGCCCGGCCTTCGCGAGCCTTGGCAACCGCTTCGCTGACCCTTGCGGGCCAGGCGTCGCCTTCCGCGACGGCCCCCGCCGGAAAGTCCCAACGAACGGCTTCGGCAATTCGAGAGCGGTCGGCGCTGAGTTGCATGAGCTTGACGCTGCGGGCGCCGACGTCGATGCCGATCGGTCCGTTGCGTCGCCCAAGAGGCCAGCCAACCATCAATGGTTCCTCGAGTTCATGTCGGGTGCGAAAAACTTGGCGCAGGCGTAAAGTCCGTGCGCAGCTCAGGGCGTCAACGACGCCGGTGGTCCGGCGCCCGTAAACTCGCCGACGCTGGCCAGTCCGGTAACCGGGTTTACGCTTACGGAGATATAACGCTGCGCTGCGCCGACGCCGGCGCGCAGCCAGATCACCGTCGGATCGGTGCGCGTGGTGGCGCCGAGCGGGCCGAATTCGAGATCCGTTTGCGGCGACGGCCGGGCGCCTGTCGTGCCGATGGCGGCCAACTGGACCTGGCCGCCAAGCATGGCCAATTCGCCGAGCGACACCACGTACCTGGTCGGGTCGCCGCCAGGCGCTTGAAACGGGTTCGAGGGCAGCGAGTCTAAGGCGGGATTTGCGCCGCTGTGACGCAAGACGTACTGATTGGCGCCCGTGTCGAATGTCAGGCGATAACTGGAATTATTGGAAACCGCCAGCCCGCGAGCGTAGGCCAGGTCGTGGGAGATGACCTGCGCCGCTCCTTCTAGCTGCTCATGGATCGCGGGCGAAAGGCTCGGCAGGGCCAGGGCCGCCACAATGCCCATCAGGGCGATCACGATCAGCAATTCCACCAGCGAAAAGGCGGCGGAAGTTTGGCGACGGCCCGGCATACAAACTCTTGGTCAGCGTTTTCTAGGCACGGTCACGATCACGCGCAAGTTGCCCGAACGCAACAGCGCGTTCTGTTCCTTGAGCAACATCTTGAGTTCCGTCAACAAATTGATCATGTCTCCACGCTGCTCTTCAGGAATCGGGAACGGGAGATGCTGCTCGAGCTGATCCCGCTGCTGAGCTGCGGAGGACTGATAAAAGCCTAGCACGCAGAAAAACAGGACATTGACCACGGCCAGCACAGTCCACGGGGTGCTCCAGCGAGTCTTCATTTTTCCGGCTCCAGAGAGGGAACTTGGGGATTCTAGGGATTATCCGCAATTGACAGCACGTCCCAGCGCAACCCCGGATCGCCAGGCCCCGGGACATATATCGCGTCGTTCGGTTTTTTCCAATGGTAGTTGGGCGGCGCGGCCTTGGGGGCGAACGTCAACGACGGAGTATAGGTCAGGCCCAGTTGCGCCAGCCACAGCGGAAACGGCTGCGAGGGACCGTCGTTTCCATTTCCGTTGCCATTGCCATGTCCGTTACCGGAGCTCGAACCTCCCGGTTGAGAGTTGTAAGAGTTCCACAGGTACTGCCAGGCGACCGCGTTGAAATAAGAATTGGTGCTGAACTGCCATTCTCGGCGCGGCTCAATCATGAAGTCCGAAGAAATGATGCGACCGACCAGTGCGAAACTGGCGTTCTGGTAATCGCTCTCGATCACGAAATCGCCAAACGCCGCGATCACGCCTTGTACGCTTGTCTGCGAGCTCCAGCCGTGCGACTGGGGGTTGACTCGAAAGTCGCCGCCCGAGATGACCGCCGGCAAGTGTACTGCCTGGGTCGAGCCGGCCAGCGCGGGGAGCGCATACGATTGCAAGCTCACTCCTGACCCGTCGATGCTGAGATCGCCGTCGCAAACCAGCGTGCCCGTGATGTTGACGTTGCCTTGCAAGCTCAAGTCATCGCTGACGTAAAACAAACCCAGCGGGTTGGTCAGCGCGTCGGGCGCCAACGTGGTGTTCTTGAGTTGATTGCTCAACTTCCGCACCTGGTACGTCGCGCCGCCGGGATAGAGCTGATAGGTTCTCAAGGGGCCGGAATAGCTCATGGACAACACGGCCGAGTCGTGCTTGTTGTCCGAGGTCGCCACGCCCAGCGTGCTTGTCAGCCAGTTGCGAAACGACGTGCTGTTGCCGTCCGAATACGGCAGGCTGATCACGCCGGAGAGCGGCCGATACTCAACGCCCTGGTTGCTCATCGCCGCCAGGTCGCTGAGGTAGCGCGTCACCGCCGCGAACGGATACGGGTACGTCGGGCAAATCGACACCGTGCCCCGCAGGTACAGATCGCCTTGAAAGCGGCAAGGCCAGTCGATGGTAAAGTCGCTCGAAGTCCGTTGGTAGACGGTATAGCGTTGCGTGGCCGACCAGTTGGCCGGCTCATTCGCCAGTTGCACGGGGGCCAGCCGAACGACCGCCTGCAGCGAGTGCGTGGCCGTCACGCCCGGTTTCGCGGGGTTCGTCGCCGTGCCCGTCACCGACAATGTCACGCGGTAGGGATAGTCGCTGTACTGCGTGCTGCCGGACGTCAACGACGGATCGCCCGTGGCATAGCGCACGGCGTAGCCTTCGGAACTGCTGACGGCGCCGTTGAAGCCGCTGTCGACGCCGCCCCACGTGGACTGATGCATGTTTCGCAGCCCGGCGGCGAATCCGCTCCAGGCCGCCTGCCTGGCTCGCTCTCGCAGATTGCTGTTGGCCTGAATCTGCACTTGCGTCCCTTGCGTGCGCAACACCGAGTACGACAGCGCCATGGCGATCGCCATCAGCGCCATCGCGACGACCAGCGTCATGCCGCGTCGTTCGCGTCTTCCGGGCGGGCGTCTTCGGGGCGGCTTCATGGATGCGGCAGCGCGTAAGAAAGAGTGGCGGAACCGAAAAACGGCACGGCCTGTTGGGCCTGGGGATCGAGCTGCCCTGCCCACGAGTCGGGCAACATCTGCAATTCGACGCGCACGGCCGCCTGGCGCAAGCCGGTTTGCGATCCGCCCAGCCCTCGCGGCCATGCCAGGCTGTCCCAAAGCGTCGGCTGCGCCTGACATGCGGTCCATTCGCTGTCGCTGGGGCGCCTCTCGACCGCGAACCGGACGGCAGCCCGCACCGTGCTGGCGTCGAATTGCGCCGGGCGGACCAGTTCCGTCAGCAGCACGGCGTTGCCCGAGTTGCCTGAGGCCAGGCTCTTGATCTCCGCTCGCCAGACCGCCGTATTCAGCGAACTGTCCTTCAGCGGCACGGCAACGCTGCTGCCGGGCGCCGTGACTTCCAACAAACGGTTCGGATTCGACGGATCCGGGCAATAGATCACCAATTCGCCAAGCAGCGGCGGACCGCTGGGATTGGCCGGCGCGCCGCTGGGGCTCCAGACCACAAGCGTGTCAGGGAACTGCCAACGGCCGACCGAGTCATAAACGACCACGGCGCCGGGATAATCGCCGGCGGCATAAGCCTGGCTAACCGTACGCGTGATCCGTTCGAGCGCCACGCGCGCATGTTGCGTCGCCGTCGAATATCCCTGGCTGTAGCTTGTGCCTTGCTGTACCGACAGCGCCAGACCGGTCAACGTGCCCGCCGTGATTCCCAGAATGGAAATCGCCAGCAGCATTTCCACCAGCGTCAGACCGCGGCGGCGCCGCGAAATGCGGGCGTTACGAACTGGGCACATAGGTGAAAACTCGCGTCAGCTCGGCTTGGACTTGCGGTCCGCGGACAGGATCGTCGACCAGAATCCGCACGCGCGCTGCACGGGAATTGCTCGTCGAACCGGGCGGCAAGGCTTGCGCGCCATTGGCGTCGTCCACGTAATACACGTCCACCGCCTGCTGCCAGCGCTGGAAGTAATTCGTTCTCGCTTGAAACGCGGAATGCCGCTGGCCGCCGAGACCGTCGTCAACGCCCAGGGCGACGCCCCAGCGATCGACCGGCGGTTGGCAGCGATATCCGTTGTAATCGTCGATGTCGTCAAACAGGCTGCGTCCCGGCCCTGCCGACTCATTCCCCTCGGGCTGCAAAGCAGTCGCATAAGGATTGGCGCCCGGTTCCATGTAGCGTTGGCCGGCAACCTCATCCATCAACGCCTGCGCCATGCCGATCGCCACCATTTGCCGCAGGTTAGCGTCGGTCGCATCGATGGAATTCACCACTCCCAACAGCACCGCGGCGCTGGCCACGGCGGTGATCGCCGTGGAAACCAAAGCTTCCACCAAGGTAAAGGCGCGACGTTGGAACGTAAGTCGTGGCATGGCAAGCGCGTCTCTGGCCGCCGATCAAGATCCGGGCTAACTGCGCGACGCCTAGCGCTCGTTACATTGCGCTCACGGGAAAACAGACACGGCAGGGTCCCCTCTCGCTCCCTGCTTCCCCTGCCGTGCCAGGCGCCGGCGGTCTGCCCTCAGGAATTCCAACTGAACTCTAGGTCAGCCGGAAGGAGTGTCAAATCCAGTCCAACCCTACGTCGAACCAGGCGGCCGAATGCGTCAGCGCGCCGACGCTGATCCGGTCCACGCCGCAGTGCGCGACTTGGGCGACGGTCGTCAGATCGATCCCGCCGGAAGCCTCGAGCAGCACGTTCGGGTAATCCGCATTGCGCAAAGCCACCGCCTGGCGCAATTCGTTGGGCGAGAAATTGTCGAGCAGGACGATATCCGGACCGGCGGGGAGCACTAAGGCAAGCTGCTCGAGCGTATCGACCTCGACTTCGACGATCATGCCGGCATGCGCATCGTCGGGCGCGAGCGAGTGCAAAAACTCGCGCACCTTCGCCACGGCCTGGGCTGGCGTGTAGCGGCCATGTTCCGCCGTGGCCCCCAGCGCCAGGTGGTTGTCCTTGATCAGCACGGCGTCGAACAATCCCAGGCGATGGTTCGAACCGCCGCCGGCGCGGACGGCCAGCTTCTCCAAGCGGCGCCAGCCCGGCGTCGTTTTCCGGGTGTCGTAGATTCGAGCCTGCGTGCCGGCGATCGCGTTGACGTAGTCGCGCGTCAACGTGGCGACGCCCGAGAGGCGCCCCAGCACATTAAGCAATGGGCGTTCGGCCGTCAGTAAGCTCCGCGCCGGTCCGGCCAATTCGGCCAGCACCTGGCCGCGGTTGACGGCATCGCCATCTTGCACCCGTGGAGAAAACTCGATTTGCGGATCATATTCTTCCGCCACGATCCGCGCAGCGGGCAGCCCGGACACGACGCCCGCGCGCCGCGCCGCCACCAGGGCTCGCCCCGATGCGTTTTCCGGCACCAGGGCGACGGTCGTCCAATCATACAGACGACCCAGGTCCTCGCGCACGGCCAGGCGAACCAGTTGCCGGCAGTCGTCTTCGGAGTCGTCATCCCACGCAATCTGGCGATATTCTTTGGTAGTCATCGTAGCGGGGATTGTGGATAATGGCCGACGCCATGTCAACGCACACCGACCCGCCGCAGAAACCGCTGCCGGCCTGGCTGTGGCGGCGCGCCGATCAGGCGACGCTCGCCGCTCTGGCATGCGCTGCGCTGGTCGCCTTGACTGCCTATTGGCAGCTCCAAGGCGGATGGAAGGGTCGGTTGATAGAAATCGACCGCGAGCCGCGGCGGAGCGCGGACTTCGTGGTCGACATCAATCGCGCCGAGTGGCCGGAACTGGCTCAGTTGCCTGAAATTGGCGAGAGCCTGGCTCGGCGGATCGTCGAGACCCGGCGTCTGCAGGGCCCCTATCTGGATCACGAAGATTTGCGCCGCGTCCGGGGCATCGGGCCAAAAACGCTGGAGCGCATCCGCCCCTATCTGCGGCCGCTGCCGCCGGCCGCAAACATCGCGAGCCAATGAATCGCTTGTCCAGCGAATGAACGGGCGAATGCCCCCTCCAGGTTCAGGCCCTACGACATTTTCGCCTGGCCTGGCGGCGGGGGCGTTGGAACCGTCTTGGCGGTGAGCGGCTGACCGCAACACTCCAGATGCACGCCGGATCCGCAGTTGCAGCTTTCCGTCACCTTCAGCTTCATGCCGCATTTTTCACATTCCAGCTCGGCGCCGGCCTGAAGCTGCTCGGCTCGATGGGTGGTTTCCGTGTGAGTGGCAGACATTTCTCTTCCTCCTGTTAGGGTAACGCCCCGGCGGTTAGAGGCTGCAACCTCCATGCCACCGTCGGCCGTACAATGGCATTGAGCTCTGCCAGCAAGGCCTTCCGGAGATCGCCATGCAAGAAGATGGCGCCGCCAACCCCTACCGACCGCCGCAGAGCGATTACGCCGCAGAAAGCCGTTCCGAAGCGTCTCGCCGTCGCCCCATAACGCGACTGGCCGGAATCTTCGAAGCGACGCTGTTCTGGGCGATGTTCTCCATCGCGATGTTGATTATTGCTATCCCCGCGATTCTCATCGCAACGTCGATCCCGGGTTGCGCAAATCGCCTCGCTGAGAGCCATCGGCATTCTGCGATCGCTGCCCCGTCAACTCGGCCGGCTGAGGATCAGCGGCACAAGGAAGTCCGACTCTGGCCGGAGACACGTCACCCGATTCCCTCGCTCCCATCGCGCCCTGGGCTGCATAAAATAAAAAACATCACTCAAATAAAGGGCGCATTGATTATTGACACACCCTCGGATCCGACTACATTTCCTCTTAGCGAAAACGTTTGTGCAACGCCTTTCGAGCCCCTTCATGAGTTCGCCCACGCGCCCCACGCTGAAGAGCATTGCCCGCCGGCTCGGAATTTCACCGTCGACGGTTTCGCGAACGCTGAACGGTCAGGGAAAGTCCAACCGCATCAGCGACGCCACGCAGCAGGCCGTTCGCGAGATGGCGCTCGAACTGGGGTTCGCCCCCAATCGGCTGGCCCGAAGTCTGCGTCTGAAGAAGACCGCGACCGTAGGCCTGGTCATTCCTGACGTCTCCAACCCGTTCTTCGCGGCGATCGCGCATGAGGTGGCCGTTGCGGCAAGAGAGCATCACTATTCGATCGCTCTTTGCGACAGCCAGGAGGAGACCGCGGTCGAAGTCGAATCGCTCGAAAGTCTCGCGCATTGGCACGTCGAGGGTTTGCTGGTCTGTCCGGTGGGCGAATCGGGCGAGCATTTTCGCGACTGGGAGCGCGGCGGAACGCCGTTGGTGGTGATCGATCGCGTGCCGCCCGGCTGCGATTTTCCGTCGGTTACATCTGACAATCGCGGCGGCGCCAAAGACGCCACCCGCTATCTGCTGGAATGCGGGCATCGGAGAATCGCTTGCATCCAGGGCATTCCCACCACTTCGTCGAACGAGGAGCGCTTGGCGGGCTACCGCGAAGCCATGGAAGCAGCCGGCGTTCAGGTCGACGAGCGCCTCGTCGTGGGCGAAAGCTTTCTCGAAGAAGCCGGCTACTGCGGCATGCGGAAGTTGCTGGGCGCCAAACCCAGGCCGACGGCCGTGTTCGCCTTCGGCAACCTGCTGGCGCTGGGCGCCATGCGCGCCGTTCGCGAGCGCGGCCTGACGATTCCCAGCGATGTTTCTCTGATCGGATTCGACGACTATCCGTACGCGGATCATCTTGCCGCGCCGCTGACCACGGTGGCGCAGGACTGCCGGGCCCTGGGGCGGCGGTCCTTCGAGCGTCTCTACGAGGCCATTTGCTCGGGGCAGCCCGCCGAGAGAGCCTGCTGCCGCGTTCCTACCACGTTGGTGCGGAGGGAATCTGTCCGAAGTTGGGAGTGACGCTTAGCCGTCGAACAAAGGGCCGTCAGGCGTGGAAAGCCGAATCCGACCGACAAAGGGATAAGAACTCAGGGGCGCCGTTTCGAATCAAGCTATTGACCAACCGGAGATCGAGACAGCCGCAAGTGCGGCGAACATCCTTCAACAGGCACTTTTTCGCGGGGGAGAAAGTTATGTTGCACGTCGATTTGCACGAAGCCGCGCCGTTTTCTCGAGTGCGGTGGAACCCATGTTCTCATGCGCCCGGCCGCCGTCGGCGAGGCGCCTTCACGCTCGTGGAGTTGCTGGTGGTGATCGCCATCATCGGCATCCTGATCGCACTGCTGCTGCCCGCGGTTCAAGCGGCGCGCGAGGCGGCGCGGAGATCTCAATGCACCAACAACCTCAAGCAATGGGCGTTGGGCATGCAGAACTACCAGGACACGAACCGCGCCTTGCCGATTCCGGCGATTAAACAGACAACGCCCGCGCTGATTCGCACGTACGTGGTGGCGCTGTGGCCGTATATGGAACAGACGCCCCTGTACCAGACCTACAACCAGAATCTCAGCAATTACTCGGCACCGAACTGCTACGTGGGAGAGCTGACCGGGGCCATTGCAAAGACGGTTCCGTACTATTGGTGCCCGTCCGAAATCGGCAGGAAGTATTTCCAAATGCCCAGCAATTGGTGGCGGACGAACGGGCACTACGTCCTGAATTGGGGCAACTGGAACCTGCCCAGCGCCGCGGGCTCTGGTTCGAACCCGACGGGCGGCCTGTACGCAGCCCCGTTCGGCGCCCCCGGCGCCAAGGGCAACGATTTCACCCAGGCGCGAGCCACACGGATCGCGGAAATCACGGACGGAACTTCCAACACGATGGTGATGGGCGAGATCCGCACCACCAGCGATCCAAACGTCGCCGACTGCCGCGGCGACTTTCATAATGTCCCCGGCCCGAGATTTTGCTTCATGACGGTTACGGGTCCGAACTCCACCATCCCCGACCAGTGCGGACAGTGTAGCGTCAATCCGGTCGGAATGCCTTGTCTGCAGGCGGGCGGCCCCAGTTACGTGGCAGCGCGAAGTCTCCATCCGGGCGGCGTCAACGTGGCGCTCTGCGATGGCTCCGTGCGGTTCGTCGCCGACACCGTCGACCTGAGAGTGTGGCGCGCCGCCGGCAGCATGAACGGCGGCGAGGCAATGCCGCTCGAGTAGGCGGCCCGCTGAGCGCCGCTTCCCGGGCATTTGAGACGGTCAGGAGCGAAGAGGCTTCTGCAATCAACGCCTGATCCCTCGATACAGGAGCCAATGCAATGCAATCCAGGCGGAAAAACCGACTCTTCAGCCCCGCAGTCATGATCTGGGGGGCGCTGACTGTGGCGGGGGTTGCCGGCTGCGGACGCGGCGGGTTGCCCATGGCCGATGTCCATGGCGAGGTGAAATTCGATGGCCAGCCGATCGAAACGGGTTCGATCGCCTTCCATCCGGAAGACGGCCTTGGGCCATCCACGGGGGGCGAGATCAAAAATGGAAAGTATTCCGCACGCGTTCCGCCCGGCACGAAGAAGATCGAGATTCGGGGCTCCAAGCGAGTCGGCACGCGCAAGCCGACGCCGGAGAACCCGGTGGAGGAGCCCATTTACATGGAGTTGATCCCGCCGATCTACAACATTCAGACCACGCTTTCCAAACAGGTCAAGATGCCGGATACCCAAATCGATCTGGACCTCAAGCCGATGGCAGACTCGGCCATGCGTTAAGCGGATTTGGGCCAGGCGCCGCTGCCGCGCGGGCGTCTTCAGGAACAAATCGCTCCGCACGCAGGGACCGAGTTGAGCGAGGCAAGAGACGTCTCGATACGATCCCCAGGATTTTTTCCATGCAAGTTCACAATCACTCCCTCTCGCACGCTTTGTCGGACGACTTGGAACAGCGCTCGGCGCGGACGAACGGTCGCGGAACAATTTGGCCGCCTTTCCGCGGCTTCGCACTCGCCTCGCAGAGGCGGATCAGGCTTGTGGGAAGCGCGCTCTTCCTGGGTTTGGCTTTCGCCTGGGTTGCCTCGGCCTCGCTGGTCCATGCAGCCGACGACGCCTCCGCCAAACCCAATGTCGTGCTGATCCTGGCGGACGACCTCGGCTGGACCGACCTGGGGTGCTACGGCAGCGACTTGTATGAGACGCCGCACCTGGATCGCCTGGCAAAAGAGGCGATGTCTTTCACGCAAAATTATGCGGCCTGCACCGTCTGCTCGCCGACCCGCGCCGCCTTGCTGACCGGCAAATACCCTGCCCGGCTTCACATTACCGATTGGATTCCCGGGCTGATGCCCTCCAATCCGAAGTTGCTCGTGCCGGACTGGACCAAGTACCTGCCGGCGGAGGAAAAGACCCTGGCCGACGCCTTCAAGGCGGCCGGGTATGCGACGGCCAGCATTGGCAAATGGCATCTCGGCGACCGGCCCTATTGGCCCGATCGGCACGGCTTTGACTTGAACCTGGCCGGCACGGATGCCGCGTCGCCGCAGAGCTACTTCGCTCCGTGGCATATCTCCACGCTTACTGAAGGCGCCGATGGCGAGTACCTCACCGACCGGCTTGGCGAGGAAGCGGTTAAATTCATCGAACGCTCACAGGACCGGCCGTTCTTTCTCTACCTGCCCCACTTCGCCGTGCATATCTCGACCAAAGGCAAGGTCGAAGGCCCGGCGGACCTCGTCGATAAGTATCGAGACAAGCTTCGCCCCGGCTTGACGCATTCCAACGCGGAATACGCCGCCATGGTGGAGAGCATGGACGCGACTGTCGGCCGTATCCGAAGTAAGCTGAATGAACTCGGGCTGGCCGAACGCACCATCATCGTGTTTACCTCCGACAACGGCGGCCGCGTTCCCACCACGTCGAACAAACCGTTGCGGTTTGGCAAAGCGTCGGCCTATGAAGGGGGCGTCCGCACTCCGCTGATCGTGCACTGGCCCGGCGTAACGAAACCGGGCAGCGTCTCCAACGCCGCCGTCATCACGATGGACGTCCACGCGACGCTCGTGGAAATGTGCGGCTTGCCCAAGGCGCCGCAGAGCGACGGCGTCAGCCTGGCGCCGCTGCTGCGGCAGTCCGGCGAGCTCAAGCGCGACGCCATTTTCTGGCATTACCCCCATCATCAATGGTATCAGCTTGGCGGAGCGACGCCGTACGGAGCGATCCGCGCGGGCGACTTCAAGCTGATTGAGTTTTTTAACGATCTGCGCGTGGAACTATACAACGTGCGCGAAGACATCGGCGAGCAGCACGACCTGGCGGCCGCTATGCCGGAGAAAGTCGACCAGCTTCGCGCCCGGCTGCACGCCTGGCGTGAAGAGATCGGCGCGCAGATGCCGAGGCCGAACCCCGATTACGATCCCTCCCAGCCGGAGGCCCAACCGAAGAAACAGCGCAAGCAAGCCGCGGCGCCCGAACGGACGCTGCCGGCGTGGGCGTCGCACAAGAAGATGCAAAGCGAAACCATTCCCGGCCCGCCGCAAGCTTCGAACCGCGGCGGCTGGATTGCGCAGTTGAAGCATTGGCGCCAGACCGAGCGGGAGCGCTTCCAGTACGACGCCCGCGATTATGAGCGGCCGGAAACCCTCTGGACGCAGCGCAGCCTGGTCCAATCGCAGATGATGGTCGAAGACCGCTACTTCTACGATCCGGAGAGCGGCAAATACACCGTCGATCGCTACCTGGACGATCTCCAGCAGCGCTACGGCGGCGTCGATTCGGTGCTGGTCTGGCCCGTCTATCCGAACGTCGGCATCGACAATCGAAATCAGCTCGACATGCTGCGCGACCTGCCCGGCGGCATCGCGGGAGTGCGGAAGATGGTCGACGACTTCCATCGTCGCGGCGTCCGCGTGATGTTTCCGGTCATGCCCTGGGAGGCCGACACGCGAGAGGAAGGCAAACCGTTGGCCGAGGCCGCCGCGCTGCTGATGAAGCAAGTCGGCGCCGACGGCATCAACGGCGATACGATGGCCGGCCTGGGCGTTGAATATCGGCAGGCGGCCGAACGATTGAACTATCCGCTCGCACTGGAGCCGGAATGGTGGTTGGGCGATCAAGCCATGACGGCTTGGAACACGATGAGTTGGGGTTACTGGAAGTACCAGCAGACGCCCGTCGTCAGCCGTTACAAATGGTTTGAGCCGCGGCACATGGTCCATGTCTGCGAGCGCTGGGCGAGGGATCGCACGGACGGCCTGCAATCGGCCTTCTTCAACGGCGTGGGCTACGAAAGCTGGGAGAACGTCTGGGGCATCTGGAATCAATTCACTCAGCGCGACGCGGAAACACTGCGCCGCACCGCCGCTATCGAACGTGCCGTGGCGGATCTGCTTACCAGCGATACCTGGCGGCCGCATGCCACAACGCTGCAGCCCGACGTCTACGCCAGCCGCTTTCCGCGCCCCGAGCGCACGGCGTGGCTGCTGGTGAATCGCTCGCCCGAGGACCGATCCGGCAAACAACTCAGAGTGCAGCATCACGAAGGTGCGCGCTACTACGATCTCTGGCACGGCGAGGAACTGAAGCCGGAAGTCGCCGGCAAATGGGCGACGTTAAGTTTCGAAATCGAAGGCCGCGGCTACGGCGCCGTGCTGATCGTGACGAACGGCCCGCTTCCCGAGGCGGTGGCGCAACTGCTGCCGCGGATGGCCGAGCTGGCCAAAACGCGGCTAAGCGATCTGTCGGCTGAGTGGAAGGCCCTGCCGCAGCAGATCGTCGAGATCGCTCCGAGCAGACCCGTTCGCGAGCCGCCGCCAGAGATGGTGCGGATTCCTGCGGGCAAGTTTCGTTTCAAGGTCGAAGGCGTCGAGATCGAAGGGGGCGACGAGCCGGGCGTCGACGTGCAGTATCCGTGGGAAGATCTACCGCGGCGGTTCCACGAGAAAGAGCTGGAGCTGAAGGCGTTCTTCATCGACAAATACCCGGTGACTAACGCGCAGTTCAAGGAATTTCTCACTGCTTCCGGCTACCGGCCGAAGGATGAGCACAATTTCTTGAAGGACTGGCGCGACGGAGACTTTCCGCCCAACTGGGAGAAAAAGCCGGTGACGTGGGTCTCTCTTGAAGACGCCCGTGCTTATGCCGCCTGGGCCGGCAAGCGGTTGCCTCACGAATGGGAATGGCAGTACGCGGCACAGGGCGCCGATGGTCGCCTCTACCCTTGGGGCAATGATCCCAATCCGGCCGCCCAACCGCAGTCTCAAGAGGGCCCTGAGCTGCGTGAACCAACAGATGTCGATGCCTTTCCGCAGGGCGCCAGCCCGTTCGGCGTCATAGACATGACCGGAAACGTCTGGCAATGGACGGATGAATTCCGCGATGAGCATACGCGGGCGGCCATCGTGCGCGGCGGCGGATATTACCGCCCGGGCGGCTCCAAGTGGTACTTCCCGCGCAACGACACGCTGGCCCAGCACGGCAAGTACCTGCTGATGGCGCCCAGCAAAGACCGCTCCGCCATGATCGGCTTCCGCTGCGTAGCCGACGCCGAGTGACGGAAATCTACAGGGGCGAAGTTCGCAAAAAAAAGGGGGATTTCATGGCTTGTCGAGGCCTGCTTGTCGCTTTGTTGCTCGCCGTCGCCGTCGCTTCAACAAGCGGATTGGCGCGCGCTGCAGAGCGCCCGCCCAATTTCGTGATCATCTTCATCGATGACATGGGCTACGCCGACATTGGCCCGTTCGGCGCGGAAGGCTACGAAACGCCGCATCTGAATCGCATGGCCCGGGAAGGGCGCCGCTTCACGGATTTCTATGTCACGCAAGCCGTCTGCTCCGCGTCGCGGGCGGGATTAATGACGGGCTGCTATAACGTGCGCGTCGGCATTCAGGGCTGGCTCAGAGCGGCCTCGGACCATGGCATTCATGCGGATGAAATGACGCTGGCCGAGGTTGTCAAGCAGCAGGGCTACGCCTCGGCCTGCTACGGCAAGTGGCACCTTGGACATCATCCCAAGTTCTTGCCCACAAGCCAGGGTTTCGATGAGTTCTTCGGCATCCCCTGGTCAAACAACATGCGGCCGCTGCCGTTCATGGAAGGCACGCGGGTCTCCAAGCCGACGCTGACGGAAGCGGACCGCAACAACTTTACGGCGCTCTGCACCCAGCGCGCGGTGCGTTTTATCGAGTCCAACAAGAGCCGTCCGTTCCTGCTCTACTTGCCGCACGCCATGGT